>NZ_JAQCUN010000254.1:0-1007 GCF_027685385.1 Megasphaera sp. AF13-6AC | reverse complement strand
CGTTCCGGATCGGCGGCAATGTATTCCGCTATACGCCGCTCCGACTTCGTCATCCCCTCATAGGTGCCGCGAAGAAAGGGTATTTTTTCTACGTCATCGTAAGACACGTCCGAATACCTCTCTTTATCAGAAATTACGCTACGACGGTGTTCAATACCAATACGCCGATAAGACCCATAATGGCAATGATGGTTTCCAATGCGCACCAGGTCCGTACCGTTTCTTTAACGGTCAGGCCGAAGAATTCTTTGAAGAGCCAGAAACCGGGGTCATTAGGCGGGCTGAAAATGAGCGAACCGGCACCGGTCGCCAAAACCATCAATTCCGGATTGGCACCTGTTGCCGCGCAGATAGGAGCTGCAATACCGCCGGCCGTCAAAGCCGCAACCGTTGCAGAGCCGCAAGCCGTACGAATAACGGCAGCCACAAGCCAAGCCAATACTAAGGGCGACAGGCTGGCATCGGCAACAAGAGTTCCGATATACGTACCTACACCGCTGTCGATGAGGATCTGTTTGAGAGCCCCGCCGGCACCGACGATGAGAAGAATCATGGCGATAGCCAGGATAGCATCCTTAACGGTATTCATGATTTCGTCCATCTTCTTGCCGTGCGCCAAGCCGAAAGTATAAACAGCAATGGCTACGGAAATGGTCAGTGCCATATCCGGTTGACCGAGGAATTCAAGAGCTACCGCCGCAGGCGAAGACTGGTCCAAAGCGAGTTTGGCAATAGCCGAAGCCGCCATGAGTACAACCGGTACGAGAGCCGTAAATACGGATACGCCGAAACCGGGCATTTCATGGTCTTCAAAAATCTTGGGGTTGTATAAGCCCTTGGGTATTTCCGGGTTAATCCCTTTGGTAAAGTTATAGAATACGGGACCTGCCACAATAGCCGTAGGAATAGCTATAATAGCACCGTATACGAGGGTTACGCCGATATCGGCATTATAAATAATGGCAATAGCCGTAGGGCCCGGATGAGGCGGTAAGAACCCGTGCGTT
>NZ_JAQCUN010000253.1:0-1041 GCF_027685385.1 Megasphaera sp. AF13-6AC | reverse complement strand
ATGCCTTAGTCCCAATGCGGATAAGATGCTTCGACCGGTCTTTACTTCTTCAGCCGGATCATCTGTAAGAGAAACGCGAATAGTATCCCCTATACCGGCATACAATAAACTACCGATACCGATAGCCGACTTCACCGTTCCGTCTCGTAAAAGACCGGCTTCAGTAACCCCTAAATGAAAGGGGTAATCCACTTTTTCAGCTAACAGGCTATAAGCCTCTATCATTAAAGGTACATCCGAGGCCTTTAATGATATGACCAAATTTTTATAATCCAGGTGCTCACAAATCCGAATATGGCGTAATGCCCCTTCAACCATACCTTCAGCTGTAGGATGACCATTGTAAGTCGCTAAAATATCAGATGGTAAGGACCCGGCATTGATACCGATACGAATAGGTATGTTACGTTTTTTAACAGCATCTACTACGGCGCCTACACGGTCATCGGAACCGATGTTTCCCGGATTGATTCGTAATGCGTCTACCCCACTTGAAACGGACTCCAACGCCAGTCTATAGTCAAAATGTATATCCGCTACAATGGGCACGGGAGAGTCCTTCACAATATGTGATAACCCCTTGGCCGCTCTCATATCGGGAACGGCAAAACGAATGATTTCAGCTCCGTATGCCGCCAATCGTCTGGCATCTGCACTGCCCTTCACATAGTCGGCAGGATTGACGGTTGACATAGTCTGGACCGAAATAGGGGCCGAGCCGCCGATAACAGTTTGTCGAAGCTTAACTTCACGACACTTTCTTCTCTTCATAAAGTCCTCTAAAATCTGCTGATGTCCTGCACAAGAGCAAAAATAAACATGGCTCCTAAAATGATGACACCTGCCATTTGAATATAGTACAAGGCCTTCTTCGGCATTTTCCTACGCGTAATGCCTTCTAATAAGATCAATATAATATATCCGCCATCCAACATGGGAATAGGTAAGAGATTTAAAATCCCCAAATTAAGACTTAAAAAAGCCGTAAAGGTTAACAAGTTTACGAAACCCACAGATGCCGCCTGACCGGCTAATTGAGCA
>NZ_JAQCUN010000252.1:0-1063 GCF_027685385.1 Megasphaera sp. AF13-6AC | reverse complement strand
GTAGCTCGTAAACGACACCGGGAAAAGTAGGTGCGAAAATGAAAGATCTCTATATCATAGACGGCTATAATATTATTTTTGCTTGGAAGGATTTGCAGGCTCTGGCCGATGAATCATTGGAACATGCACGCCAACGACTAATCGATACGATTGCGGGTTACGGTAAAATAAAAGGAGTTGAAGCGGTCATTGTTTTCGATGCCATGTACACGGATGAAGGGGCGAAAGAAGAGTCCGTTGGCAAGGATTGTCGCATTGTCTTTACGGATAAGGATGAGACGGCGGACAGTCGTATAGAACGCCTTGTGTACGAGCATCGACGGGAACGACGCAGCCTTTTTGTCGCCACATCGGACGGAACGGAGCAACAGCAGATTCTCGGTAGCGGGGCCTACCGCGTATCGGCGCGGGAACTTGCTGAAGATGTAGCTCGTATGAAACACGAAGAAAAACGATATGTGCACAGTGAGGTTCATTTGACGGGAGGCCGCAATGAAGTTGTACATCGCGTGAAAAATACGGACGTTTGGGAAAAGCTGGAAAAAATACGTCGCTCGAAATAGGAGACAGATATGGAAGAACGGCAAGATACAAATTTTCAGGATATGGCGGATGAAAAAGTGGCAGCTCTGGCATCAGCCGGCAATGCGGCCGCTTCCGATTATTTAATACAAAAATATCGAAACCTTGTTAAATCCAGAGCTCATGCCTACTTTCTTGTCGGAGCCGATACGGAAGACCTGGTGCAAGAAGGGATGATCGGCCTTTACAAGGCTATTCGCGATTTCAAGCCGCACATGCATACTATTTTCAGTGCTTTTGCGGAAATTTGTATTACGCGTCAAATCATTTCAGCCGTTAAGACGGCAACGCGGTATAAACATGCTCCGTTGAACTCGTACGTCTCCATCGATCGTCCCGTTTATGCAGATGAATCCGAACGCACCTTGCAGGATGTTTTGACCGGAGAAAAAGACCTGAACCCGGAAGAACTCGTCATTAATGAAGAAGCGTACAAAGACATGGAACTGCGTATGAACGAGGTACTCAGCGATTTGGAATG
>NZ_JAQCUN010000251.1:0-1064 GCF_027685385.1 Megasphaera sp. AF13-6AC | reverse complement strand
TAAGGCCGGTGTGGCCAAGGTAGTCTGTGCCATGCTTGACCCCAATCCGTTGGTAGCGGGTAAAGGGGCTGCTATTTTGCGTAATGCCGGTATTCCCGTCATAGTCGGACTTATGTCCAAAGAAGCCGTTAAAATGAATGAAGTGTTTATTAAAAACATGATAGTTCATAAGCCGTTTATTGCCGTTAAACTGGCCCAAAGTCTGGACGGATGTACAGCTTCTCGAACAGGGAAATCAAAGTGGATTACAAACGATACGGCTCGACAAGAAGGGCATTACCTAAGGTCTTTGTATGATGCTATTCTCGTAGGAATCAATACAGTCGAGTCGGACAACCCCCTGTTGACCAGCCGTACGACTCGTCCCGGACACGAAGGGCCGAAACAGCCGACACGAATTATTCTCGATTCAACAGGTCGCATTGATTTACAGGCTCTTTTGGTAACGGATAAACAGTCTCCTACGATTATCGTAACGACAGAACGCTGTCCTGAAAGTAAACGACAGGCTTTAAATACGGCCGGTGTCGAAGTCATCGTGGCAGCTGCCGATGACGAAGGCCGTATCGATTTAAACGGCCTTATGGATACCCTATATAAAAAAGGGATTTGCAGCATTTTAATTGAAGGCGGCAGTACGGTTATCGGCTCTTTCTTCGATGAAAATCTTGTTGACAAACTTTATGTATTTACAGGCCATATCATCATGGGCGGCAAGGGAAAATCATCGGTAGGGGGCAAGGGAATCAATGAACTTTCAGAGGCACCGGAGCTCGAATACGAGTCTGTGGCCATTCGCAATAATAATATTTTTATAGAAGCGTATGTAAAAGGCCGGGAGGGTGCTTATGTTCACTGGAATCATTGAGGAAACAGGCACTATTGCCGGTATGGAACGTCAGCCTGATTCTATTCGCTTGACCGTACGAGCCGACAAGGTTTTGGAAAATACAATAATAGGCGACAGCATTGCCGTTAACGGCGTTTGTCTCACTGTTACGTCTATGACAGACAGCTCTTTTTGTGCCGATGTAATGCATGAAACCATGCGGCGTTCGTCTTTT
>NZ_JAQCUN010000250.1:0-1064 GCF_027685385.1 Megasphaera sp. AF13-6AC | reverse complement strand
GATAGCCGATGGCTTTAATGCGGTCGAGGAGCGAAGCCGTTTCCGTATTTCCTACGAGATGGAAGCAATCGGCAACGAGTTTACCGATTTGTTTCTTGTTCATCAAAACACCGAGGCACTCTACATCGACATATTCTTTATCGGCTTTAAAAGCGGCAACCGCTTCTTTATCGATTTTTTTGGCTACCTTCGGACGAATAGCCGCCAAGTCGACGCCGAATTCTTCCTTCATGGCCGTAAATCCGTAATCAAGAATCCGACCGTCTTCCCGCTTAATTTTGACGAGGTGATCACTGTCAATCAAGCCGTTTTCATACGCAAAGGCCGCATCTTTCGGATCCGTAAAGACCATAACCTTATCCGTGTGGAAGCGGCGCAGTGCTTCATAAAGCTGATTATTGTAAAGCATGCGTCCCGCCGTAGTTTCAATCAGACCGTGTCCGGGAATACGAACCTTAATTAAGGCACCGATATCCAAGACTTTGGCATCATAAGCGAGCATGACTTCATCAAAGTCGGCAAAAAGTTTTCCTTCACCCTTGGAGCCCGGTTTTACCATGGTCAGATAGTAAGCGCCGAGCACCATATCCTGCGTAGGAACGGCAACAGGTTTGCCGTCCTTCGGAGCCAAAATATTGTGTGCCGAAAGCATGAGTGTACGAGCTTCCGACTGAGCTTCTACGGACAAAGGCAAGTGGCAAGCCATCTGGTCACCGTCAAAGTCGGCATTGTATGCCGTGCAGACCAAAGGATGCAACTTAATAGCACGACCTTCCCACAAAATCGGCTCAAATGCCTGAATACCGAGTCTGTGCAACGTCGGGGCACGGTTCAACAGTACGGGATGTTCTTTAATGACATCTTCCAAAACGTCCCATACATTTTCCTGAACACGTTCTACCTGTTTTTTCGCATTTTTAATATTCGTAGCCTTGCCTTCTTCAACAAGTTTCTTCATAACGAAGGGTTTGAAGAGTTCCAAGGCCATTTCTTTCGGTAACCCGCACTGATGCATCTTTAATTCCGGACCGACAACGATAACGGAGCGACCGGAATAGTCGACA
>NZ_JAQCUN010000025.1:296-13930 GCF_027685385.1 Megasphaera sp. AF13-6AC | reverse complement strand
GCGGCATTGACTGAAGCCGTACGTAATTCCGTAGCCGCTCTTTTGGACGAATACGGAGGTGAAAGCCGATGAGAGTGCATATAGCCGAAGCTTGCGGCTTTTGCTACGGCGTCAGACGAGCCGTAGAATTGGCATCGACAGCTGAAAAAGGAACACATACCCTGGGGCCAATAATACATAATCCGCAATTAGTGAATTCTCTCAGCGCAAGAGGTGTTTCTCCGGTGGACAGTTTACAAGATGTGGCAGACGGTTCGAAAGTGCTCATCAGATCACACGGTGTCGGACCTCACGTCTATGAAGAAGCGGAAGCCAAGCATCTCGATGTAGTGGACGCAACATGCCCCCATGTAAAAAAGGCACAACAAGATGCCCGAAAAGTCATAAATGATAAAAAAGCATTGATAATAGTAGGTGAAAAGGACCATCCTGAAGTAATTAGCATTTCACAATGGGGGTGCAATCGTGCTATTATTATAGATAAGGTTGAAGAAGCGAAAGAAATTCCCTATTGTGAGCATATGGGAGTTGTAGTGCAGACAACGTTTTCTCAGTCGCGGTTTAAACAGATAGAGTCTGTCTTGGCCGAGAAGACGGATGACTTGGATGTGTACATGACTATCTGCACGGCTACGCGGCAGCGGCAGGAGGCGGCTGTCGAATTGGCGAAAAAAGTGGATGCCATGATCGTTATCGGCGGCAAAAACAGTGCCAATACGGGCCGGTTAGCACAGGTGTGTGCCGAACAAGGGTGTCCTACATATCATGTCGAAACGGCATCCGAATTGAATGTGGCTGATTTTCGAGGTATGAGCGACATTGGCGTTACTGCCGGTGCTTCAACACCGGATTGGATAATACAGGAGGTTGTTAAGATGATGGAAGATTTGCAAGCTGAAGGCACAGAGGTAATGAGTGAAGAGTTATTGGATCAGTACGACTACGAAGAAAATCCTAAGAAGGGCGACGTGGTAACCGGTACGGTTATTTCTGTGAATGATGATGCGGCCTATGTTTCCATCGGTACGAAAGCCGAAGCCGTTTTGCCTAAGAAGGAAATGGCTGTTCCGGCTCCCGAAAAGGCGAGCGATTTCGTTCAAGTCGGGCAAGAACTGACTGTAGAAATTGCTAACAACATCAAAGAAGAAGGATCGATTGTCGTATCTCTCGTACGCATGAAGAAAGTCGAAGATTGGAAAGAAGTACGTGCCGCATTCGAAGCGGATGAACTTGTCGAATGCGTAGGTAAAGAAACGAACAAAGCCGGTCTTGTCGTAGCTATCAAATCGTTGCGCGGCTTTATTCCCCTTTCGCAAGGTGATGTTCGTTTTGTTAAGTCCCTGGACTACCTCGTAGGCGAAACCTTTACGGTTAAGGTTATCGATATGGATGAACACAAAAATCGTCTCGTCCTTTCCCGTAAGGCCGTTCTTGAAGTAGAGAGAGAAAAGAAACGCGCTGAAGTATTGAAAACCATTGAAGAAGGTTCGGTTGTAGAAGGTACGGTTGTTAAAATTATGCCCTACGGTGCATTTATCGACTTGGGCGGTGTAGAAGGGTTACTCCACATTTCCGATATTTCGTGGAAACGTATTAATGCCGTAGAAGATGTGTTGGAAGTAGGCGAAAAAGTGGAAGTTCTCGTTCAGAAATTCGACGAAGAACGCAACCGTATTTCTCTTTCTATGAAAGCTTTGCAGAAGAACCCCTGGATTGCGGCTGTTGAAAAATTCGAAGTGGGCGATGTGGTTAAAGGGGAAGTTAAGAAGTTGTTACCCTTCGGTGCTATTCTTGCCATTGACCCGGAATTGCAAGGCCTTCTCCATGTTTCGGAACTGACGGATAAACGCGGAGCCGTTGTTAAAGATTTGATTGCAGTCGGCGATGTGCTGGATGTAAAGATTATCGGTATCGATACGGATAAGAAGAAAATTTCCTTGAGCGTTGTTGCCATCGAAGCAGATGAAACGGCTCGTGAAATTAACGACTATCTGGAAAACCATCAGGAAACTGAAAACGGCACTATCGGAGATGCTGTAGAAGAAAACTAATAACGAAGCTGGAGGGTAATCGGCTGTACGATTACCCTCTTTTTCGTATCTGGGGGATTGTATGGAAAAGCAAGAGACAAAGGCCGTCATTGCCGCTATTGAAGAAGGCAGTAAGGCACAGCGTCAGGGGTTGCACGTAGGCGATACAATTGTTTCCGTTAACGGACAAAAGGTGGAGGATCTGATTGATCTCAACTTTGCTCTTGCCGATGAAGAAGTGCGTCTTGTCGTAAAAGAAGGCGACACGCTGAAAGAGTGTTATTTCCAAAAGAGATTTGGTGAAGACATCGGCATTACGATGGAGTCGGCCGTATTCGACCATATTCGTCAGTGCCATAATAATTGTATATTTTGTTTTATTGCGCAAATGCCCAAAGGAATGAGACCGTCCTTATACGTGAAAGATGACGACTATCGCATGTCCTTTTTGACGGGCAGTTTTATCACCTTGTCCAATATGACGGAAGACGACTTGCGACGCATTGTACAATTCCATTTATCGCCTTTACACGTATCCGTTCATACGACGAACGGAGAGTTGCGCAAAAAGATGATGCGCCAAGAAAAGACGGGCGATATTCTTGAAAGACTGCGTCGTTTGACGGATAATGATATAGACTTGTATTGCCAAATCGTCCTCGTTCCGGGGTATAATGACGGCGACGAGTTCACGAAGACTTTGACGGATCTGTCCGGATTGGGATCGAATATTCTCGGCGTAGCCGTCGTGCCGTTGGGAACTACGAAGTTTCGTATGGACTGTGAAGAATTACAACCTGTTACGCCTGAAATTGCCGCCGATATTATTAAGCGATCTCGCCCGTTTATAGATCAGGGACGCAAAGACGGTCGCGGCAGTTTTGTATATTTGGCTGACGAATTCTTTTTGAAAGCCTCGGTTCCCGTGCCGGATAATGAATATTATGACGGATACGGGCAGATAGAAGACGGCGTAGGCATGCTCCGCTTTTTTGAACAGGAGTGGCACGGTTGGAAGGGTGAAGTTCGAAAGTCATATGATAAGCCTTTGAAGTTGGCTCTTTTTACGGGGACCTTGGCATATGATTTCTTAAAAGAGCTGATTGCTGAAGTATCGGTAGAGAATCTGACCATTCATGTGATTGCCGTAGAAAATCATTATTTCGGCACGCAAATTAATGTGGCCGGCTTACTGACGGCTCAAGATATGGAACGGGCTTTTAAGGAATTGGACGGAACGTATGACGGTCTGATTGTGCCCGGAACGGCATTGCGTAAGGGCGAAGATATTTTCTTGGACGACATCACGTTAAAAGAATTTTCGGCATCTGTCGGCGTGCCTGTCGAGGTCAGTGAGTTTGCTCCTCAGTTAAAGGAGTTACTCTATCATTGGCCTGCACAATATGATGAATAGAGGATAAGCATATGTATAAACCTTTGGTAGCCGTCGTCGGACGGCCTAACGTAGGAAAATCGACGCTTTTTAACGCCATTGTCAAAAAACGTATTTCTATTGTAGAAGACTTACCCGGAGTAACTCGCGATCGTATTTATTTCGATGCAGAATGGCTCGGTAGGGAATTTACACTCATTGATACGGGCGGCATCGAATTTGTCGACTCGGACAACAATATTTTCACGTCCATGCGTTATCAGGCCGAACTGGCTATTCATGAGGCGGATGTAATCTTATATGTTGTTGACGGTAAGACCGGTATCCAGCCGCAGGACCAGGAAATTGCGGCTATGTTGAGAGCGTCGGGAAAACCGGTCATTCTTGTTGTCAATAAAATTGACAGTGTAGAACAGGAAGTTAATATTTACGAATTTTACGGACTCGGCTTGGGTGACCCTATCGGTGTTTCGGCTGTTAACCTTATGAATCTCGGTGATTTGCTGGATGAGGTGCTCAGTCATATTAAAGAGGTCCCCGTGCAGGAAGACGATGAAAGTGTCGTCCATATTGCCCTCGTAGGTCGTCCCAATGTAGGTAAATCGTCATTGACCAACGCTCTTCTCGGAAAAGAACGAGTCATTGTCAGCGATATGGCCGGAACGACTCGAGATTCAATTGATACACATTGGAAACATGACGGTACGGAATTCGTTTTAATCGATACGGCAGGGATGCGGCGTAAGGGAAAAATCGACTTACCTGTAGAACGATACAGTGTTGTTCGCGCCTTGCGGGCTATTGACCGTTCCGACGTGGCCGTTCTCGTCTTGGACGGTGTAGAAGGCGTAACGGAACAGGATAAGAAGATTGCCGGCTATATTCATGAGTCAGGTAAGGGCTGTATTATTATTGTCAATAAGTGGGACCTGGTAACCAAGGATAGTAAGACATCCTTGCGCTATACGGAAGATATACGCCGCGAGTTGGCCTTTTTGCAATATGCTCCCGTTCTCTATGCCTCGGCTCTTACGCACCAACGTGTGGATCGACTGGCCGATTTGGTTAAATACGTTTCGGAACAGCAGCACATGCGTGTATCGACGAGTATCTTAAACGAGCTCATGGCCGATGCCCAACTTACCAACCCACCGCCTACCAAGGGTGGCCGACCGTTGAAAATTTATTATTTAACTCAAGCCTCCGTAGCGCCGCCGACCTTTGTTCTGTTTGTCAACGATCCGGCTTTGCTCCACTTTTCGTACAAACGGTATATAGAAAACCGACTGCGCGAAACCTTCGGCTTTGAAGGTACGCCTGTGAGGATTATTACGCGCGGCAAAAAAGGAGAGGATGAATAGTGTATCCTTTTTTACTGCTTTTAGTTGCCTATGTCATCGGTTCCGTTCCCAGCGGACTCATTGTAGGGCGGGTATTTTTCAATACGGATTTACGAGACTACGGCAGTAAGAATATAGGAGCTACCAATGCGTATCGTGTCTTGGGAGCTCCCGCCGGGTTATGTGTACTCATAGCCGATGTAGGTAAGGGGGTTCTGGGCGTATATCTCGGTCAAACGACCGGAAATATTTATGATCCCGCACTTACCGTATACTGTATGATTATGGGCGGATTATTGGCTCTTATCGGACATTCGGCATCTGTATTTTTACACTTTAAGGGCGGTAAAGGCGTGGCTACGGGCCTGGGTATTATTTTGTATCTGGCTCCTGTTGAGACGGCCATTGTTTTTTTCGTCTGGTGCGTTATCGTCGGCTTGACTCGACTGGTGTCTCTCGGTTCGGTAGCGGCGGCCTTGCTTGTACCCTTGACGATGTGGTATTTCAAGGAACCTTGGCCCGTTTTTATTTTCGGGACCGTAGCGGCACTTATTGTCATTGTAAGGCATAAGGATAATCTCATTCGGTTGTTACAAGGCAAGGAATTGAAGGTTGAACGGATTGAGAAAAAGTAAGTTTACGGAAGGTCGAGCAATCGGTTAAATTCGGTTGATATACGAAAAAAATCGTGTATAATTGATTATGTACAAGCAGGTGGTCATGGTGAGGATTATCTCCGGCAGTGCACGGGGACGTATTCTGAAATCGCCGCAGGGTATGGCGACGCGACCGACATTGGATCGGACGCGGGAGAGTCTTTTCAATATTTTGGCAACTTCATCTTTCTATGAAAAGCGCGTGTTGGATATTTTTGCCGGCACCGGTGCCTTGGGGTTGGAAGCCATGAGTCGAGGTGCGTCGGAAGGCGTTTTTATCGACGTTCGCACGGCTTCTCTCATTAAGAAAAATGCCGAATTATGTAAAGTCTCCGAGCGTTGCAAGGTATTGCCTTTGAATCATAAAAATGCCTTACAACATCTGGAAGGGCAAACGTTCGATTATATCTTTGCAGATCCGCCGTATGATAAAGACTTTGTCAATGAGACGATTTTAACGGTTATGAATTACGGGCTCTTGTCCGACACGGGCCTGCTTATTATGGAGCACTCCGCTCGTGAAGATATTATGCCGAGCGAGTCATACACGGTTGTACGGGAGAAGAAATACGGGAAGGAAACGCGTATCTCTTTTATCGTCAAACGTAGAAATGGGGAATAATTTTGCGTATCGGTATCTGTCCGGGCAGTTTCGACCCTGTGACAAACGGCCATGTTGATGTTTTTGAACGCAGTGCCAAGTTAGTAGATAAGCTTATTATCGCGATTTTTGCAAATCCCGGTAAACACCCGCTTTTTTCTATGGAAGAACGGGAAGAGTTGTTACGGCAAGCCGTAGGGTATATTCCCAATGTTGAAGTCGTCAGTTTCCAAGGCCTCTTGAACGAATATGCCGTTGAACGAGGGGCTACCGTTATTATTCGCGGTTTACGGGCCGTTACGGATTTTGAATACGAGTTTCAGCGTGCTCTGTTAATGAAGCAGTTGGAACCGACTTTGGAAACCGTATTTATTATGTCGAATACGAACTATTCGTATCTCAGCTCTTCGGGCATACGGGAGCTCGCCTGTTTCGGCGGCAAACTGGACGGTCTCGTCCCGGATTTCACGGCTAAGCGCCTGAAAGAAAAGTTCAAGGATAAATATCAGATATAGGGGTGTGGAATCAGATGAACTCGGAAAAATTATTGGAAGATTTGGAAAGTATTGTAGTGAATGCATCCAAGATGCCTTTTACAAATAAAAAGGTCGTCGATGAAGAAGAGTTATTGTCTATTGTGGACGAATTGAAAGGGGCTATGCCTGATGAAGTAGAACAGGCACGTAAGGTCTTGGCTGAACGGGATAAAATCATTGCCGATGCACAGCGTCATGCAGACAGTATGGTAGCACAGGCTAAGGATTATATTGCCAAATTGACTGAAGAAAGCGAAATCGTGCGTCAGTCACAAGAACATGCCAACCAAATTATTCAAAATGCCAATCATTCTTCCGAAGATTTGCGAAACAGTTCTGTAACCTATGCCGGACAAGTTTTGCAGTACGTTGAATCCACGTTGGAAAAAACGTTGGCAAGCGTTCGTCAAAATCGCGAAGGCCTGGTTCAGTCCAATCGTCAAGAATCGAATAAATAAGAACTCGTTAATTATAGGGGATGTAGCAAAGCGGCGATCCGTTTTGTCACATCCCCTTACTGACTATAGGGCAGGAGAAAAGATGAAAGAAATTACGTCGCGTGACAATCGTCTGGTAAAGCTGGCTGTACGGTTGCAGCAAAAAAAATACAGATATGAAGAACGGCGCCTTATTGCCGAAGGATTTCGCATTGTAGAAGATGCGGTACATACGGGTATTACGGACGGTATCTGTTTGGTAGCGGCCGAGGCCGCTGAGCGGCCGGAGCTTCAGAATCTTCAAGCCGAGTCGGAGAAAGTCGGCTGGGAGTGGTATTTGTTGCCCGACCGGATATATGAGAAGGTGAAAGAAACGCATTCGTCTCAGGGAATTACGGCGATTTTACCTTTCTTTGAATATACTTTCGAAAACTTGCCGGAAGTGGCAAATGAACGACCTATTCTATATTTAGAAGCCATACAGGACCCGGGAAATTTGGGAACCATCTTGCGAACGGCTGCTGCTGCCAATGTAGGAGCTGTTTTTTTAAGTCCCGATTGCGTGGACTTATATAACGGGAAGACGGTCCGTTCCGCTATGGGTGCCATTTTTAAGGTTCCTGTCGTACAGAATGTTTCACTTGAACGGATAAGTTCTTTTTGCGACGAGAAAAAACGTATTTTGACGGGAACCTTGCTCGGTGCGAATAAGCTGTATACTCAGGTTGATTGGCGACAACCGACTGTCATCGCCTTCGGAAATGAGGGAAACGGTCTGTCTCAAGCGTGCGCGGAGTCTTGCCGGCAGGCGTTGACCATACCCATGAAGAGTCATACGGAATCGTTGAATTTAGCTACGTCCGTTGCCGTAGTCCTTTATAAAGCTTGGGAAGAGGCCGGGTTTGCGGACAAAACATAGGTCACGGAAAGAGGATGCGTATGGACAGTGTTTTAGCTCAGGTTATTGCAAGTACACGCGAGCGTTTACAAGCTGAAGGGTTTGAGGTTACTGCGGGAAACGCTATCAATTACGGGTGGAAGTTGACTGTAAGCTCGGGAAATGAATGCATACACATAGCCATATATAACGGGAAAAAGGGTATTTCTTTTGTCGTTCAAGGGAAGGCCGGCGATTTGAAGAAAAGAGTGGAGATACTGTGCTCTGAAAACCGTATTACGCCCGATAAAAAAAATTTGAAGAAAGAAAAGCCGGTTATTATGAAAGGACAGGATTTATGTCCCGACGGGACGCCTTGTTGGATCGGTGCTGATGAATCGGGCAAAGGCGACGTCTTCGGACCTTTAGTGACAGCAGCCTGCTTAGTAACCAGGGCGGAAGCGGCAACACTTCGTTCATGGGGTGTCACCGACAGCAAAGCGTTGACGGATAAACGT
The DNA here is from genome assembly GCF_027685385.1 of Megasphaera sp. AF13-6AC. Classification (NCBI taxonomy): domain Bacteria; kingdom Bacillati; phylum Bacillota; class Negativicutes; order Veillonellales; family Veillonellaceae; genus Megasphaera; species Megasphaera sp. AF13-6AC. The sequence continues at coordinate 5,542 of NZ_JAQCUN010000025.1, read as the reverse complement.
ATACTCGAATTGGCGGGTCCTTTAAAAGACTTATTAGGCGACAGGGCGTGTGTAACCGTATTGATGCCTGAATCGTATAATTATGAATACAACAAGATGGAAGAAAGAGGAAAAAATCTTAATCATCTTTTAGGAATTTTACACGGAAAGAACATTAAATGCCTATTGTTAAAGCACAAATGTCCGTGTATAATAGTCGATAAGTTCGGTAAGGATGAATATGTGTTAACGGCTCTGGGCTCTGTAGCCGCGGGAAAGACAATCATACAAGTGACCAAAGGTGAACGGGATACGGCTGTAGCCGCCGCATCCGTTTTAGCACGAGCCGCCTTCATAGAAAGTATGAATGAATTGGAAGACCGTTTTCATATGTCCTTCCCTAAGGGAGCTTTTGCCGGTATAGAAACGGCACTTACAGCTTTTTGCGGGACTTATGGGAATAAAGAATTATACAAAGTAGGTAAATTAAATTTTAAGACTTTTGATTCTTTGCGGTGATAAGGGTGAACAGATTAATTATTAATGCCGATGATTTCGGTATTCATGAAGCTGTGAATGAAGGTATATATAGTGCTTACGGTCAAGGGGTTCTGACCAGTACAAGCCTTTTGGCACAGGGCCCCGCTTTTGATGATGCCGTGCGTATGTCAAAGGAATGTAACCGCTTGGGTATAGGCATTCATTTATGTCTGGTAGGGAGTCTACCTACCGTATTATCACCTCGAGAAGTGCCGTCTCTGGTTGAGTCGGACGGGTTGTTGCCGGATAATTATATGACCTTTATTAAGCGGGTTTATACGGGGAAAATCGATTTTTCTCAAGTATATGCGGAATTATCGGCTCAAATAGAGAAAATTTTAGACTCAGGTATACGCGTTACGCATATAGACAGCCACCAGCATTTACATGTCTTACCGCCTGTGTGGAAAATAACGGTGGCATTAATGAAGAAATACGGAATTCATCGAGTTCGCATACCGCGGGAAGCTTCGACCTTTAAGATGTTGACGGCATCTCCCGCTCGGGTTTTCGGTCGGGACGGTTTGACCGTATTAGCCGGGCGAGCTGCACGTGAAGCCGAGCGGCTCGGCTTTTCTCTTACCGATTACTTTTGGGGAATGGTTGACGGCGGCAATATGACGGAGGTCAATTTGCAATATATATTGCGACGATTGCCCTTCGGGATACATGAGATTATGATGCACCCCGGCAAGAGCGATGATTTACTGGGGCATACCTTTGCATGGGGCTATCATTGGCAGGAAGAACTACAGGCTTTGGTTAGTGTAAGGACACGGGAAATTATTGCGTCTAAGAAGATAGAACTCATTAATTACGGCGATTTGCTATAGACGCCATTGGGGGGATTCAGTGTGAAAATTTTGGTAACCGGCGGAGCCGGATTTATCGGTTCACATATTGTCGATATGTTGGTAGACCGTGGTGATGAAGTCGTGGTCATAGACAATCTCAGTACGGGTGTTAAGGAGAATGTGAATGATAAGGCGCGATTGTTGTGCTTTGATATACGGGACAGAAATCGCCTTTTGCAGGTATGCGAAGAGGAAAAGTTCGATGCCGTCTTTCATGAAGCGGCACAAACTCAGGTTCCTTATTCACAGGAACATCCTTATGAAGACAGTGATGAAAATGTAATGGGTCTTTTATCCGTCTTGGAGGGTGCTCGTAAGACGGGAGTGAAAAAAGTAGTTTTCTCATCATCTGCAGCCGTATACGGAGACAATGACAATCTTCCCTTAAAAGAAGATGAACCGTTGGCTCCTACCTCTTTTTACGGATTGTCCAAGGTCATATCGGAACGATATTTGGAAATGTACTATAAAGTATTCGGGTTGCCTTATGTTGTTTTGCGTTATGCCAACGTTTACGGTGAACGTCAGGGAGTTCACGGTGAAGGCGGTGTCGTCTTCGTCTTTGCACATGCATTGACGCATGGTGAAGATTTAACTATTTACGGTGACGGGGAACAGACGCGGGATTTTGTTTATGTCAAAGACGTGGCGGCTGCCAATGTAGCGGCCTTGCAAGACGAGGTAAAGCCCGGCATTTATAATATCAGCACGACCATTGAAACGACGGTAAACGCCTTGAAAGAGATACTCTTCCACTTAAGCGGTATACGCAAGGACGTACATTACGAGGATGAGCGGACCGGAGATATCGTTCGCTCCGCCTTGGATAATCATAAGGCCAAGGAAATTTTAAAATGGCGTCCGAAGGAAAAGATTATATCCGGATTGGCATCAACGTATGAATATTTCGTACAGGAGGCTGAACGTGAATAAGAAAGATAAGGACTTTAAATTTTATCTTGTTAGGGAAGATATTCTTCCGGAAGCCATAAAAAAGACGATAAGGGTCAAAGAAATTCTTAAACGCGGAGAGGTACGAACTATTCATGATGCCGTACGCATGATGGATTTAAGCCGTAGTGCATATTATAAGTATAAAGATTTCGTTTTACCTTTTTATGATGTTACTCAGGGTAAACTCGTTACCTTGTCCATTATTTTGTCCGACCGTCCCGGGAAGTTGTCCCAAGTATTGAATACCGTAGCCGACAGTAACGGCAGTATTTTGACCATTAATCAGGGCATTCCTTTGCAAGGGTCGGCAGATGTCAGTATTTCCATTGAAACGAAAGAAATGGAAATTACGGTGGAAACTCTTGTGGAACGGTTGGGCGCTTTATCGGGTGTACAAAGTGTACGCATAATCGGGCAAGTATAAGGAGGATGTTATATTGAAAAACGTATCGATTGCATTACTCGGTTGCGGAACTGTCGGCAAGGGTGTCGTCGATTTACTGCAAATGAACGGCCATCTTATTGCGGAGCAGACGGATACGCAGATTCATATAAAGCATGTTCTCGTAAGAGATATAGAAAAATATAAGAATGTCGGGTTGGATGAAAACCTTCATTTGACGGATAATTTTAAAGATATTATCGAAGACGACGAGGTGGAAATTGTCGTCGAAGTTATGGGCAGTGCCGATTTTGCCAAGGCTTGTATCGAAGAGTGCTTTAGGCACGGTAAGAGTGTTGTCAGTGCTAATAAGGATGTCATCGCCGATTGCGGTATCGGTTTACTGAAACTGGCTCAGGAGAACGGGGCGGATTTTCAGTTTGAAGCCAGTGTAGCCGGCGGGATTCCTATTATTCGGCCCATGTACTCTTCGTTAAATGCCAACCAGATTGAAGAAATTATCGGCATTATGAACGGTACGACAAATTATATTCTGACCAATATGACCGACCGGGGACTGACTTATGAAGAGGCCTTAAAAGAAGCGCAGGAAAAAGGTTATGCCGAGGCGGATCCGACCAGCGACGTAGGCGGTTTTGATGCGGCCAGAAAAATCGCCATCTTGGCTAAACTGGGTTTTCATGCATACGTCAACGTTAAGGATGTATCCATTGAAGGCATTGAAGGCGTTACGAAAGAAGACATTGCCCATGCTACCGCTATGGGGTATGCCATTAAGCTTCTCGCCGTAGCGGAGAAGAATACGGACGGGATATCCTTGGCAGTTCATCCCGCTTTTGTTCCTAAAGACCATCCTTTGGCCAATGTAGGCGGAGCCTATAATGCCGTATATGTGCGCGGTAATTGTGTAGGTGATGTCATGCTTTACGGACAGGGAGCCGGATCTCTGCCTACGGCCAGTGCCGTTGTCAGCGATATTATGAATGTTATTCAACATATTAATACGGAAATGACGGGGAAACGCCCTTATTTGTGGCATGAAACGGCGGTGAAAGATGCAGCTGAAAACAAGGCACCTTATTATATTCGCTTAATTGCCGCTAACGCTCCGGGTGTATTGGCCAACATGTCCGGTGTTTTTGCAAAGCACGGAATCAGTATTCGATCACTTATTCAAAAGGATGAAACTAAGGAAGCGGCTGAAATCGTAATCTTAGTAGACAGTACACCTTGTAAAACCGTGCGATTGGCTTTGAACGAAATAGAGCAACTGACCTGTATTCATCGCATTTGCAACGCCATTCGAGTCATTGAGGTGTAATATGAGCCAAGACATTACAGTAAAAGTTCCGGCTACGTCGGCTAATATCGGATCCGGTTTTGACGCCTTGGGGCTGGCTCTTTCCTTGTATAACGAAGTCTCCTTTCGTAAAACGGACGAAGGAGGATTGAGCCTTGTCGTAGAAGGACTGGGACAAGGGAAAATTACGACTGATTTTGAAAGAAACCTTGTGGGTCAAGCTATGTTACGGGCAGCGCTTGTCAACGATAAGACCTTGCCGGAAAACGGAGTGATTACGCTCTTTAATCGCATTCCCTTAGCACGCGGCTTAGGGAGCAGCTCCGCAGCTGTAGTGGGCGGACTTCTCTTAGGCAATGAATTGACCGGGCGAGGTATGGATGAGAATCAAATACTTCATGAAGCCACTCTTATGGAAGGGCATCCCGACAATGCGGCTCCGGCTCTTTTAGGAGGACTGTGCGTGTCCGTTACGGATGAAAAAAAGAAGGTATCGGTTCAGACGTTTGCCTTGGATGAGGGTTTGTCGTTTATTACCGTAAGTCCCGATAAGGAAGTAAGAACAGCCGATGCTCGCGCCGTCCTGCCACAGACTATTGATTATCATGCCGCTGTCTTTAATGTAGCCCATGTCGCTTTTTTGGTCGGGGCTTTTATCGGGAAGCGTTATGATTTGTTGCGTACGGGTCTTCAGGATAAACTGCACATGCCTTATCGATTGCCCTTAATTCCCGGCGGAGCGGAAGCCCTGGCAGCTGCTGAAAAAGCCGGGGCTGTGGGGGCTACGGTCAGCGGCTCGGGATCGACTCTTATTGCCTTTGCCGTAAAAGGGGAAGAACAGATAGCTCAAGCTATGAAAGACGTTTTTAAAAGCGTCGGATTGGCATCTGTACACCACATATTGAAAGTTTGTAACGACGGGGCTCAAATTGTCCGTGAGGATAAAAGATGATTCATGATATAAAACCTTGCATATATGATAATTCGTACATACCCGTGGCGCCTGAAGGGCATAACTATGTTCTTTTATGTAAAGGGCAAGAAGCGGTTTGCAAGATTGGACACGACGGTACTCTCTTCTTGCCGCGTGTAAAGGATTTCGCGTCGTGTCAGTACAGGTATTTATTTTCTATTGACGAAGATGCATTTTTTATGCCGACGGGCGGGGATATAAAGCTGCCTGTCGGTTTTTCCTTTGAGTCTTTACGGACCATGC
>NZ_JAQCUN010000025.1:0-286 GCF_027685385.1 Megasphaera sp. AF13-6AC | reverse complement strand
TACGGACCATGCGTACGGCACGGCCGAGAAAACTGGCCTTTGCCGTCGTGACGGCGGCGTCTCTTACCAGATGGTATGATCTCAACTGTTATTGCGGACGTTGTCGTACCGCCATGGAAGAAAGTAAGTCGGAACGGGCCTTAGTTTGTCCTTCATGTGAAAATACCGTCTATCCTCGAATCAATCCGGCAGTTATCGTTGCTGTACGTGACGGGGAACGTCTTTTGGTCACTCGGTATGCCGGCAGACCTTATAAGAACTATGCCTTAATTGCCGGATTTGCCGA
>NZ_JAQCUN010000249.1:0-1065 GCF_027685385.1 Megasphaera sp. AF13-6AC | reverse complement strand
TGGCCCCCTTGGACGGCAACCACGAAACCTACGACTTGGACTGGAATATGCACATGCCCGTGTCATACACGACCCTCTTCGACTTGCCGAAAAACGGTCTGTCCAAATACCCGAACCAGTTCTACTCCTTCGACTACGGGGATATTCACTTTACCGTTATGGATACACAGTTTACAGAACTGAAAGACTTCGAGCCTACCCTTTTAGACGAAGAAACGGCTTGGCTCATTAACGACCTGAAAAGCACGATGAAAAAATGGAAAATCGTCCTCATGCATAAAGACGTACTCCGTTACGCCTTCAATCCGACCACACGACCCGAATCGCGAGAAGAAGGATTTAGCGACGAAGGTCGGGTCTTTATGCCCATCTTCGACACCTATAACGTAGACGCTGTCCTGACGGGCCACCTGCACACCTACCGTAACCGCGGCCATATCAAAAATTTTGTCAGAGACGAATCGGGTCCGCTTTACCTCCTTACGGGAGTCGCCGGCGACGTACGCTATCCGAGCCTGTGGAAACAACATGCCTTGGACCTCTACGTACCGCCCCAGCCCGAAACGGACAACTACATGACGATGGAAGCCACTGCCGACACCATCCGCTTCCAATACTTCTTGCCTGACGGCACCCTGCTTGATACGGCTGAGATTCGGAAGTAGGTCGTGGAGGAAGTTAGTAGGAGATGAAGAAAGGACGCATGCTATGCATGCGTCCTTTTTGTGGCTCTCTCAATGAGAGGCCCTGTTTTTCCTTCTCCCTTATTCTACAAATACGGGTTTGTTATCTTCAAATTTTTCAATTCGTGCCAAGGATTCTACTCGGTATCCTCGGTCTTCCAAAAGTTTTCTTCCCGGCTGGAAAGATTTTTCCACGACGATGCCGATGGCGGCTACGGTAGCTCCCGCCTGCTCGACCAAGTTTGCCAGTCCTATAGCTGCCGCCCCGCTGGCCAGGAAGTCGTCTACAATGAGGATTTTTTCGCCTGCCTTAATATAGTCACGACTAATAGAGGCACGATAGGTTTCTTCTTTCGTATAGGAGTAGATATCCGTCATGTAT
>NZ_JAQCUN010000248.1:0-1083 GCF_027685385.1 Megasphaera sp. AF13-6AC | reverse complement strand
ACCGTGCTTCATGCAATACTGTTGAAGACGCCGTTGTGCCTCTCCTTCCGTAATACCGTATCTTTTTACCAAAATTTCTTTGGCCCTAGCCGACAGTTTCAGCAGCTGTCTCTCTTCTCTCAGCCGAAATGACTCCTCATCCTTTTGACGTTGGCTCCTGAACTGAGATACGGCCACTTCCATGGCCGGATACAAATTGGCGGGATTTACAGGTTTTACCAAATAGGCGAATACACCCGACTTAGCCGCTTCATCTACAATATCCGGCTGACTATAGGCAGTCAGTAAGATAACGGGAGCCAATTTTTCACCATGAATCAACTTTGCAGTATGAATTCCGTCAAGCCGCGGCATCTTTACATCCAGAAAAACCAAATCGGGTCGTTCTCTGCGCACCGCTTCCAACGCCTGCACTCCGTCAGCCGCTTCCGCAACGACGACATGCCCTCTTTCTTCCAGCATTTCTTTCAAATCCATGCAAATAAGGGCTTCATCATCGGCAATGACTATGCGATAAGACATTTTCATCACTCCTCTATGTAAGGAAAAGCTACGGTCGCCGTTGTCCCGCACGGTTGATTGGCGCAGATAGAAAAACTGCCGTGTAAATCTTTTTCCGCCACAGTTTTCACGATTTCCAGACCCAAGCGTTTTTTACCGTCTATTCCGGGTTCCATACCTTTCCCCGTATCCGTAACAACAAGTATACACTGCCCGTTTCGCCTCTTGACGGAAAGATAAATATCACCACAACCGTCGTCTGAAAATCCGTGTAACACGGAATTGGTAAGCAGCTCATTTAAAATCAAAGCCGCCGACACGCCTACGCCTGATGACACAAAAATTGATTCACCGTTAAAGTGTGTCCTTATTCGTTCTCGGATTTCCGTGAGACTGGAAACGGTCAATCCCAATAAGCTCTCCCCTAACTTAGCCAAATCTATTCGTTCTTCTTCCCCGTATGCCAACGTATCGTGAACCAACGCAATACCGAGGATACGATTTAAAGCTTCCTGCAATGCGTTCCGTGCTTCTTCATGCTCGACACGCCGCATTTGCATGCGTAAAATACCGGCAACGGTT
>NZ_JAQCUN010000247.1:0-1090 GCF_027685385.1 Megasphaera sp. AF13-6AC | reverse complement strand
CATAGGAACCTAAGGCCGCCGCAATCTGGAATTTCGATTCACTTCCCGTGTAATCTAAAGGATGTAGTCCTGCCAGAGCTGCCGAGGCGGCACCGACATTTTTAATTTCTCTACTTAAGCCGCCGGTCATATTTGCCCCGTATTGATACAGCTGATTACCTGTTACGGCATCATGGGATCCTGCAGCAATACGTCCGTCTGCTACGTTAACAATCCGACGTTGTGTCGTATCATTGCCGACAGACACAACATTGGTTTCTGCCGCCGTACTGCCACCACCGATAGCAATACTGCCGTTGCCGGTGACGGAAGCATTATGACCCATAGCCAGCCCTTCTACGGCATTAACATTGGCACCGTTACCGATAGCTGCCGCATAGTCTTTCTTAGCTACTGCATTAGCCCCGAATGCTGTACCGTTTCTACCCGTATTCGTATTTAACCCGAAATTCGTCCGTTCGCCGCGAATGACAACACGTGCCGTATCGGGTGCACCGTTACCTAAGTTATCGGGTACATGACGTCCGCCATGTACAGGATATGAATCGGGTGCATAATTCGAATCGGGTGTCAAAAGAACACTGGCTCCTGTCGTCGCATCAACACGAGTTCTGCCGGCTGCCGCCTGACCCGGCGTAGCCTGACCGATCAAAACACTGGCTGCCGAATCTATTTGCGGCGCCGCCGCACAAACTACCCCTCCAATTACGGCACAAGCCGTAAGGGTCGCACAAATACGCATACTCTTATTTCTCATTACTACCCAGTCCCCTCTACTATTTGATAAGTATATACGTTATGTGTTTATTTTAATACTATGATACTCATTGTCAATATCTATTTTTAGAAAAACACTTCATTCTTACTAAGAATGAAGTCGTTAATATCTCTTCTTTTTCGGTTCTTAATCGGTATTCTTTTAATTTGTTTTATTCATAACAATAATAACAGTTATCTAATTTGTTTTCATTTGAATATATTTTATACACATAAAATACATCTTTTGCGGCTATCAAATAAAACAGCCTCCTTTTTCAAGGAGGCTGTTTCATTTGAATATATTTTATACACATAAAATACATCTTTTGCG
>NZ_JAQCUN010000246.1:0-1099 GCF_027685385.1 Megasphaera sp. AF13-6AC | reverse complement strand
CATGTATGGGATTAAAAGGTCGGTCCTGGACGTCGTGAATCTGCAGAATATGAGAGCCCACGTGGATCCCCCGTCTCCCCAGTATTTGCATGGCTACAGCTCCGGCAAAGACCAAGGGGGCCGTCAATCGACCTGAAAAATGCCGGCCGGCATACCCGTCACAATGCCTTCAATGATACCGCCGACGGAATCATGGCGGCTCTTAGCTGCGGCAACCGCTTCTTCCATCGCTGCAATTCGAGTTTCATCCAAAAGAGGCAAGGTCATGTTCTTTAAAGAAAGAAGGCGACTTAACTCTTCATGTATGGGATTAAAAGGTCGGTCCTGGACGTCGTGAATCTGCAGAATATGAGAGCCCACGTGGATCCCCCGTCTCCCCAGTATTTGCATGGCTACAGCTCCGGCAAAGACCAAGGGGGCCGTCAATCGACCTGAAAAATGCCCGCCGCCTCGATAGTCATTATACCCGTCATAGCGTACTTTACCAGTATAGTCGGCATGCCCCGGTCTCATAAGGTGGCGTAAATCATCGTAGTCCTCAGAGCGAGTATTTGTATTTTCTATCATAACGGCCAGCGGTGTTCCCGTCGTAGCATTATTAAAATAGCCGCTCTGTACATCAAAGGCGTCGCCTTCTTTACGTGATGTAGACAGAGTGTTTTTTCCCGGAGCCCTTCGTGCCATTTCTTTTTTTACCTCATCCCAGTCAAGGTATTCCCCCGACGGCAATCCATCCAATACGGCTCCTATAGATTTACCGTGTGATTCGCCGTATACGGTCAATTTTAAATTATGCCCTATTGTATTCATCTTAAGTCTCCTCTACGGCTATGCCGCCCATATGTGCAAAGTCTTGCCAAAAAGAAGGATAGGACTTGCGTACGCACTCGGCCCCTTCAATAGTCAATTTACCGGTACATCTTTGTGAAGCCATGGCCAAGGCCATGGCAATGCGATGGTCATTCCACGCCTGTACGCGCCCGCCTGTAAGGGAAGAAACGCCTTCAATAATCAATCCGTCCCCGGTTTCTCGCACCTTTGCGCCTATGGAGTTCAACTCGTGAGTCATGGCGTGAATCCTGTCGCATTCCTTAAGCCG
>NZ_JAQCUN010000245.1:0-1102 GCF_027685385.1 Megasphaera sp. AF13-6AC | reverse complement strand
AGTAAGTAATCGTGTTATATAAAGAGTATGTGTATTTTCAAGTAGAGCCGTCCGAAATGACGCTCGTTAACAGAATAACGGAAGGTCTTGACCACTTGGGAGTGTTAACGGCCTTAGACGGCAAGAAGGGAATCGCCTGTTTGCGTACTACGGAAGATACGGCTGTCGAGGCTCGTCGTTTGTTGTCGAATTTACCCGTTTCCGTACGCTTGCTTACGTATGAAGATATTGTAAAGACGTTCGGAATCGACAAAGCGTGATAAGAGAGAGATTCGTTTATGAAGGTATTTATAGCGGAAAAGCCGAGCATGGCACGGGAACTGGCAAAATGTCTTCCCGACCCGAAAAAAAGAGAAAACGGATATATTCGTACAGGCGGTGGTATTGTTACGTGGGCTTACGGGCATGTACTGCAACAGGCCGAGCCGGATGCCTATAATGAATCTTATAAGACCTGGCGTACAGAAGATTTACCCATTATTCCCGAAACGTGGAAACTCATTGTATCTCCGAGTGCCAAAGACCAGTTCGAAATTATAAAGGGGCTTATTGAGCAAGCCGATTCCATTGTCAATGCCGGTGACCCCGACAGAGAAGGTCAGCTTTTGATAGATGAAATTCTCGATTACGTGGGAAATACAAAGCCTGTAGAGCGTATTTTGCTAAATGCCCTCGATGAAAAGAGTATTCATGAATCTTTGACGGATTTACGGGATAACAGAGATTTTAAACCGCTGAAGGATTCGGCCTTAGCCCGCAGTCGTGCCGATTGGTTGATGGGGATGAATCTTTCCCGGGCTTATACGTTGGCGGCTCGTAGACAGGGGCATAAGGGCGTTTATCCTGTTGGCCGCGTTAAGACGCCGACGTTGGCCCTTGTCGTAAGACGACAGAGGGAACTGGATCACTTTGTTCCCGTCACTTATTATGTTGTAAAGGCCGATTTTGATTACGGTTCGAGAACTATAACAGCTCAGTGGCAGGCTAAAGATACTCAGGGTGGACTTGATTCGGAAGGACGCTGTATTGATAAACAGACGGCGGAAAATATTCTTGCTAAGACAGAGGCTGCCGTTAGTGGGACAGTAACTGAACGCAAGGT
>NZ_JAQCUN010000244.1:0-1104 GCF_027685385.1 Megasphaera sp. AF13-6AC | reverse complement strand
TAGCTCCGTCAATAACGCTCATGCCGCCGTACCAAATAATTCCTACGACGGCAATAGCCGCAAAGAACTGAATAAACGGCGTCAACATAGCTGTTAATCGGGTAGTTGCCATAAGAGCCCAGAAATTCTTGTCATTTTGTTCTACAAAACGATCAATTTCATGATCTTCCCTGTTAAAAGAACGAATAATACGAATGCCTGAAATGGCTTCTTCTATAAGAGCCGTAATGTCGGCCAGTTTTCCTTGAACCTTATGTCCGGCCTTACGTAGACGTTTGCCGAAATAGTTAATTGTTAAAACGACAAGGGGCACGACTGCCAAGGTTAAAAAGGTCAGCTTCCAATACAGGTAAAACATGGAAACCAGGGAGCCGACTAAAATTACGGCTTCTTGCACAAAGGAAATCAGATTGTCGGCAATAGCCGTTTGTAAAGCCGTAACGTCATTAGTGAGGTTACTCATAATATTACCGGTCTTGCGTCTGTCAAAATAAGACAAAGACATCTTCTGAATATGGCGATAAAGAGCCTCACGAATATCGTTAACAATATGTTGTCCAATGTAACTCATCAAGTATTTCTGCCAGAAATAAAAGAAGCCTCTAAAGATAAACAGTGCCAGAATACCGACGCAAATCAGATTCAGCGTATGCACATCCTTTTGCGCCAGAACTTTATCGATAACATCCTTAATAACCCAAGGAACTACAACGTTACTGAGTCCCGAAAAAGCCATACAAACGACGGCAATGGACAACTTCTTCTTATAAGGAACGATGAACCGTAACAACCGCTTGTAGCTGTGCCAACTATTGTACTGCTTCATGGAGTTGTTTCTCCTTTACAAATTCAGAAATGATTTCAGCCGTACGTCGTACAGCCCCTGCTTCACCCATTTGACAGCGTACACCGGTCATCAAATGTCGTGCTTCCTCCGAAGCTGCCGCATCCACTAACCAGGGCAAGACGGCGGCTTCTATATTTTCGGGTGTTACTTCATCCTGCCAGAGTTCCGGCATAATACGATGTCCCGAAATAATATTCGGTAACCCGATACTGTCCAAGTGAACCAAAATCTTTGATAACCAGTAGGTCAATACATTA
>NZ_JAQCUN010000243.1:0-1110 GCF_027685385.1 Megasphaera sp. AF13-6AC | reverse complement strand
TGACCTCCGTATCGTTGACAGTCGTTGTGTCCTTTCAAGCTGTCGGAGCCATCTTGGTCATCGCTTTAATGATAGGCCCCGCGGCCATCGCTTATTTGTTCGCCAAGTCCGTAACTAAGATGATCCTCGGTGCCGTTCTCATCGCCGTCTGTGCAGCCGTAAGCGGCACACAACTCGCTTTTCTTCTGAACACCTCTATTGCCGGAATGGTGGCATCCGTCATAGGATTAATCTTTACGATAGCCCTTATCGCTTCACCTCGAGTCGGTATTATGTCCAAAATACTTTATCGCAGACATCTACATGTCCGCTATGGTGAGGAAACCCTCTTATTTCATGTCTTTACCCACCAGAATACATCTTGCGCCCCTGTTGAAAACGGTACAGGTACCATCCATGAGCATCTGCACTGGTCACCGAGTTTTTTAAAAAAAATCACTCGTCGCTTAATGAAGCAAGACTTACTGGTTGTAGAAAACGGCATCTACAAGCTGTCTCACAAAGGGATTGAACGAATGAAAGACACGAAATTATTGAAATCACTTGACTAAGCTGAACTTAAGACACAAGAAGGGTTCTTGCACCAATGCAAGAACCCTTCTATAGAGTTACACACTATTTATTTCATAGCTTACATACTCTGTTTTAAAATATCGATTACTTCCTGTCGAGTCAATTCTTTGTACCCGCCTTTTAAAATGCTGACTCCTTCAGCTATACCTTCAACCATATCTTCAGTCATTCCCAGCTCGGCTGCATGAAGAACGACGCCGATTTCTTTCATATACGCTTCCATACGCTGCAACCCTTCAGACGCAATTTCTTCATCACTCTTCCCCGTACCGTCTACATCCCAGACGTTTTCGGCATAGCGTTTGAATTTTGCCAGTCCGGCCGACATAATATGACGATAGTACGGTAAGGATACGGCCGCCAATGTCATTCCGTGCGTAGCATCCGTAAAAGCCCCGACAGACTGACCGAGCTGATGCACCATCCAATCTTGAGACTTTCCCTTGCCGATTAAAGAGTTTAAAGCCCACGTTGCCGTCCACATAATATTACTGCGGGCTTCATAATCCGTCGGATTCTTTACGGCAATACGGCTTG
>NZ_JAQCUN010000242.1:0-1112 GCF_027685385.1 Megasphaera sp. AF13-6AC | reverse complement strand
GGGCTGATGAATCATAACCTGCGAATGAGGTAATGCAAAACGTTTTCCCTTCGTTCCCGCCGTCAAAAGGACGGAAGCCATGGAAGCTGCCGAACCTACACAAATAGTGGAAACATCGGGCTTAATATAACGCATGGTATCATAAATAGCCATACCGGCGGTTACGACACCGCCGGGGCTGTTAATGTATAAATGAATATCCTTGTCGGGATTATCGGCTTCCAAAAACAGAAGCTGTGCAATAACGCTGTTGGCGACCGTATCGTCAATAGCTCCCGTCAAAAAGATAATGCGATCCTTTAATAAACGCGAATAAATATCGTAACTGCGTTCACCTTGAGACGACTGTTCTACGACAATCGGTACATATTGCATTTTCATCGTAAGGCTCCTCTCGGTTCTTACGCTTCCGGTGCATCTTCTTTCTTCTTAGTAGTCCGTTTAGTCGTTTTTTTATCCGGCTTTGCTTCTGCCTCTTCATCTTTGGCAGCGGCTTTCGTAGCCGTCTTCTTGGCCGGTTTCTTTTCGGCCTTTTCTTCTTCAGCCTTTTCTTCCTTAGCATTCGTATCTACGGCATTGGAGAGAATGAAGCCGGCAGCCTTCTTGCGGCCCACGGACTGTACGAGCATCGGAATGCGTCGTTCTTTCATAATAATCTTATAGACTTCCTGCGGATCGGCACCGAAGTTGCGAGCCATCGTAATAATTTCCGCCTGAAGGTCCAATTCTTTGACTTCAATATGTTCAGCATTGGCAATGGCTTCGAGAACGAGGTCCATCTTGACGTTTTCCTTAGCCGCATCCAGATACTGAGCACGGAAATCTTTTTCATCCTGCTTCGTATATTCCAAATAGTCGTGAAGGTGCATGTTCTGAGCCTGTAATTTCAGTTCGAACTCTTCAACCATCTGATCGACTTTCTGTTCGACCATCACTTCGGGAATATCGACGGATGCATTGTCAATAGCTTTCTTCAAAACTTCGTTGTTAAAGGCTTCCGTAGCTTTAAACTTAGCACTCTTTTCAAGGCGTCCGCGAACGTCGGCCTTCAATTCGTCAACAGTCTTGAATTTGCCTACAAGTTCCGCAAAATCGGCATCGACGGGCGGCAA
>NZ_JAQCUN010000241.1:0-1116 GCF_027685385.1 Megasphaera sp. AF13-6AC | reverse complement strand
ACGGGCGGCAATTCGCTACGTTTAATATCCTGAACGGTTACGGCAAACACGGCTTCCTTACCTGCCAGATCCTTCTGGAAGTAATCTTCCGGGAAAGGAACTTTTACATCCTTGCTGTCACCGGCTTTCAAACCGATGAGCTGTTCTTCAAAGCCGGGAATAAAGCTGCCCGAACCGATTTGCAAAGGATATGCCTTACCTTCACCGCCTTCAAAGGCAACGCCGTCAATGGTGCCCTTAAAGTCGATAACGGCATAGTCACCGTCTTCAACTTTGGCACCTTCCGGAGCGGGAGCCATTTTTGCATGCGTTTTCTGCAAGTTTACCAATTCTTTGGCAACGTCTTCATCTGTTACTTCAACGGCTTCCTTAGCAGCCTTAATGCCTTTATATTCACCCAATTTAACTTCCGGTTTTTTCGTGAGCGTAGCTTCAAAGACGAAGTCTTTGCCCTTTTCATCGCAAATGCGGTTAATATCCGGATCCGTTACGGGCGTAATTCCTTGTTCCTGAAGAGCGTCATTGTACGCCTTCGATGCAACAACTTCAAAAATTTCTTCTTTTACGGCATCTTTACCTAAGAAGCTTTCCAACACCATGCGCGGTGCCTTCCCTTTACGGAAACCGGGAATATTGACACGGTTTGCAAGATTCTTTACAGCCGCAGCAGCACCCTTGGCAGCATCTTCAGCAGATACTTCGATATGCAGGGTTACTTTATGTTGGTCTACTTCATTAACGGTTACTTTCATTCTGAACAGTTCCTCCTCATGGTTCTTATGCCTATATTGATTTATCGAAATCATTATAATACGTTTATCATCATATCACAGATTACAAGGGTTGACAAGAAACGGCACGCCGGACTTTAACCTTTTGTCCTTGCAAAAATCGGCACTTCGGCTATAATAATTATAAACTGCACTTTATTTGTATAGAAAGGATGTTTCATCATGCACAAACACTATGATTTAGTTGTTATAGGCACAGGCGCTGCCAACATCGTTGTGGATGCAGCAGTTCGTCAGGGCCTTCATATAGCCATTGTAGAAAAGGGGAAGTTCGGGGGTACCTGCCTCAACCGCGGCTGTTTTCCCACCAAAATCCTGGTAACGG
>NZ_JAQCUN010000240.1:434-1118 GCF_027685385.1 Megasphaera sp. AF13-6AC | reverse complement strand
CCCATGGAAAGTCGCGTCATTCCGTGGGCATCTACGGCGTAGCGCAGAGTCGCCTGTACCAACATAGGGAAAATGCCGAAAGATAAAGCCAGCCAATAGTGTTCGGCAATAGCCTGTACGGCAGGTTCCAAGTTTAGGAGAGATAAAAAAGGAGTAAGAAGAAATCGAGATCCGCATACAATGATTACAGTAAGAAAAAAAGATGTATAAATCCCTTGTGTAATAAAGACGGGAATATCTTCCGTCTTACGGGCACCGCGTAATTGGGCAATGATGGGCGAAATGCCGAAGGCTATGCCGCAAGCACCGGCAAAAAGAGGATACCAGATAGTGGCAGCCACAGCTACACCTGCCAGATCCGTCGTACCCGCATTGCCGCTGAAAATACTGCTGAAAAGACTGCTGCCGACGAGAGCGAACTGAGTCAATAAGAGGGGAAAGAAAACCCCAAAAAAATGTGTAATTTGCTTGCCTTCCGGTCTAATCATATATACCTCACAATATTATAAAACAAGCCCCGTATATAACGGGGCTTGCCGGTATTTCAATTATTTGTCGACGCTGTTTACTTTAGCAGCCAAACGGGATTTTTTACGAGCAGCTGTGTTCTTGTGAAGCACACCTTTGCGAGCAGCACTGTCAATAACACTGCTGGCTTTATCATACGCTTTCTTTACTGCGTCT
>NZ_JAQCUN010000240.1:0-424 GCF_027685385.1 Megasphaera sp. AF13-6AC | reverse complement strand
CGCTTTCTTTACTGCGTCTGCATCACCGGTGGCGATTGCTTCCGTAGTCCGACGAATAGCCGTATGAACGGAAGATTTTACGCGGGAATTAGCTGCATGACGAGCGGCGTCTTTTTCCATCGTTTTGATATTGGATTTAATCTGCGGCAAACCGATTCACCTCCCTGCTTACAATAACACTGTTAGTAAGTATAGCATAAAAAATATAGCGAATCAAGAAGTTATGCCTTGTTTTCCGAACCCAAAACATTTCGGATTTTGTGCTTTACAGCGTCTTTTACAAACGTACGACCGTCCGTCAAATATTGGCGGGGATCGAAGTGTGCGGGATATTGAGTCAAATGTTGACGTACACCGGCAGTTAAGGCCAAACGCAAGTCCGAATCGATATTGATCTTGCAGACCGCCAAGGATGCGGCATGAC
>NZ_JAQCUN010000024.1:10925-14476 GCF_027685385.1 Megasphaera sp. AF13-6AC | reverse complement strand
GCGTAACCGTTCACGCACATCCTTATTCGTCACGGCAATAATAATAGCCGACTGCTGCCCTTTACCGCTAGGCGCATAAAGACCCGCTTCAATAACTTCATTAACCAAGTCCTGCGACGGCATATCCCCTTTAAACTTACGCACACTGCGTCGTTCTTTTAATACCTTTATTACATCATTCATGACCCTCATCCTTTCTCACGACAAAACTTCAATAACCATTTCGCTTTCAACTGTTATTATACTACAAACGCACTCACCCTCATAAAAAGCAAGTTCGTTAAATTCATACTTAATTCGATTCTTCATACTTTCTGATAATATGCTTCGTCTTTTCTACGGGATAAGGCACCTCATCGGCCGAATAATAGTCGATGCGTTCAATGCGCACAACCCGTTCGTCATTACTCGGACCTACAGGAACGACGACCAAATCGCCTTCTCTGTAAATGTCTTCATCGGCAATATAGCTGTACGTATAACTGCTGCGTGAAAAGGCTACTTGACAATAAATAAAATCCGTAGCCAAGCGCTTCGCCTTGGCATATGTATGACGATCAAACAGCTCTCCTATTCCGTAGGCGGAAATAAAGGAATAGATTTTGTTCATCAAATCGGGCCACATGGCGGGCAGGCTGCGTTTATCATATGATCCGGCAATCACCTGCATATCTCGTCTCTTCGTCATGAGCGTTACCGTATAGAGACGACGGTCCAAAGGATTATCTATGGCATCCGACGGATTTCCTTCAATCTTATCGAATCCGTCCGCATCGAGACTCTTCAGCAACCGACGCACGCCGTCTTCGACGTAATAACTGTTGGTCACGCGGCAACCTTCTGCAATTTTACGGGAAATTTCTACGGTCTGCGTCTCATAATCCACCGTCAAGACTTCATTATACGTCCACTTTAGCGGCTCTACATCAATATCCGTAGCACAGACGGTCGTCGTCCGCTCATATTCTATCTTCAAATACGTAATACAATCACGGTTCCCGTCAAAAACCCATAAATTGGAAATTCCCGTTTTTTCACGAACACAATCGGATAAACTTTTGTCATCGCTGAACAAATCCGTTCCCAGTCGTCCGATATAACGTGATTCACTGCCGTCCGTATCAGTCAATTTAACATCGTAAATACCCCCACTGATATCCAAGGGATATTCCGTCTCAGGAAATTCACACTCTTCAAAAGAAGAAAACAGCACTTCCGCAGCACCACCGAGTATCGTAAGGGTTCTGTCTTCTAACAACACCTTATTGTTACCCACATACCCGCACCGCTGTATACGTACCGTTCCGTCCAAGCCTATCGTCAATTGCTGGCGAAATTCACAACCGTCACCCGAAGACTCTCCGCAAGGAAGACTCGTATCAATCTCTATTTTCCGGATCATACCGTTTTCAAAGTTCCCTTCCATGCCGTCACCTGCTTTACCTCTTAATCTGAAAGATACGGATTCTATCTCGCCTTTAAATATATCAAATTTAAGTCTGACTGAACATCGGTTCATGTAGTTATCCGTAAGAAACGAAAAAGCATATTACTGAACTAACTACAACGCGTTGCTACTTCCTCTAAGTCATCGAAGTACATATTTTTATATAGCAATCTTTACCGCATGAGGGTTTCATAATATTTTTTATCTTCATTCTTAAACACATTAAAAATAATGCGTTCCATAGCATTCCCATGCGTTTCCTGCCAACCTCTTACGGTATTCACGGCAATCTCTGCCGCCGCCTCATTAGGGAAATGAAACACGCCTGTAGAAATACAGCAAAAAGCAAGACTTTTAAGACCTTCACGCATACATAAATCCAGAGTGTTCGTATAACAAGCGGCTAGCTCCGTTCTATGCTTCTGTGTAAGAGGCCCCGTTACGACAGGCCCGACAATATGAACAACCTTCTTAGCCGGTAAATTATACCCGTCCGTAAGTAGCGGTATAGCCGTAGGCTGTACATAGCTCTGCCCGTATTCTTGCTTTAATAACTTCATTTGCCTGTCACATTCTGCCCGCATTTGAACCCCTGCATAAGTTTGAATGCAGTTGTCAATACAATTATGGCCCGGCACAAAGCACCCGAGCATGGCCGAATTAGCCGCATTGACAATCGCATCGACAGCAAGTAGCGTTATATCACCTTGCCAAACAGACAAACCGTCGCGAATAACGGGAATGTCCTGGAATCCTATAATCCCCTTCTCCTCAGCCCGCTCACGCAAATACGCATCTTGGACAGCCAATACTTCAGCACTCATGGGTCCGGGCATACGAACATTCATAAGACCTCGCAACAATTGCCGTTTTCCGTCTCTATCTGCCGGTACACAGAGCTTTTCATATTCCTTGAACTCAGCCCTAAAAACCTCTATTAAAAAATCCAATCGTTCATCCTGTGTCATAACTGCCGCCTCACTTCACTAATGAACAGCCTACTCCCAAATCGTATGTTGTGTATATACTTCAAAGCGCCGCTCCCTATTATCACCAGAAAATTCAGTTTCTATGGTATATCGATTCCACAGTCCGTACGGATGAGTTTGCATTTTAAGGGAAAAGTATTTGTTTCCTTTATTTTCCTCATAGCTAACAGGGGAAAGTGAAAAAATATCCCTCATATCTTTTTTCTTCAACTCGTCGAGAGATAGGATCGCAATATATCTATCGTCTATTTTTACTCCATCAAACATCGCATCTCTTGATGACATACCGAAGCGTGTAATAATACAGTTTTTAACACGTCCCTCATCTTCACGAGCCGGCGTCAAGTTCACATATCCGCACAAGTTCCCGTCTTTAACAAGCCCTACTGTCTCGCCATAATAAAAGTGGTCATTTCTCTTGTTTTTAATAATATCGTTCTCTGTCTTTCCTGAAAAGGAAAATCCTTCATCAAGCAAATCTTGTGCCGTCGTTTGTCCGACTACAAGATTATATCCGTCTACCTGAACAACCGGAGCTTTCACGGGAAGTCCCGTTATACTCAATACTAAGGAGCAGACAAAGGCGGACATAAAAATCATGCCCTTCACGGCATTGGCAGCTGCCGACAAGGTAAGGTTATATGCCCACTTTCCCTTAGAAGGAAGCACCATATCTAAGATGATGGACCCCAAGCCTATGACCATTCTCAGGCCGACGACAATGGCAAACTCCGCATATGTCCAGAACAGCACCTTATCATTCGTAAAATACTTGTCCGAGAAAATAAAATATACGAAAACACTCGCAACCAATATCCCGACGATATAGATGTTGACTTCATTTAACGCCGCCCTGTCCGTAACATCTTCATATATATCACTGCCTCGCCCTTTTATGGCATGCCCTACTTTATACATCCACTTAGGCACGTCACGACCCTCTCGAACGGCTACGACAAGGCGAATATACAAAAATACGGTAAAAGATAAAGTAAGGCCGGCTATTATAAAAAATCCCAGACTCGAAAGAAAAAAGTTTATAATACTCACCTCGACTTTAACTACTTACCCTGTTATTCAAGACATAACAAAGTCGCCTATCGCTTCCTTACCGG
>NZ_JAQCUN010000024.1:0-10915 GCF_027685385.1 Megasphaera sp. AF13-6AC | reverse complement strand
GCAAGGCGACTGCCTCAGTCGTAGAAAGCATCCACTCCTCTATCGCCTACGGCTCTGACTCGTGGGCTTTCCTGACATGGTAATCGTAGACAACTACCACTCACTTTTCACCTTCAGTTCAAGTTCGTGGGTTGTCTTGATATGGTTAGTTTCATTGCCGCTTCAGTCACTTCGTTCCCTCACCGGCAAGACAACTGACTCAAGTCCCGGTTGCTGTTGCGGTCGCTATCGCTTCCTTACCAGCAAGGCGACTGCCTCAATATGGCTCGATTGCTTCATCTTGATGTCGAGTGTGTAGCCAAATTCGCGTTCGTTCGCGGAAATTTATCAAAGTGTGTTTTTTTGTAAAACACACCGATTTTTACCCTTGTGCGTTCTCGGAAACAGATCAAAGACCTTGCTCCTACTTATTATACGCAAACACACAGATTCGCCGACCGCTTCAAGACTTCGCTCTGAGGGAATAAGTCTGAAAGCTCATCGCCTCAACTCACTCAGGCTTTATTTCCTCCACCACCATGCTTTCCCTTGGTAACAATAAATAGCACGACCGTGCCCACTGCACCTAATACGCCATTTCTAATATTTGCATTCCTTTCGCGTCTGCAATTATCACATAACTTGTGCTTATTCGTGCTTACAAGTTCGCATCCGCACTTCTTGCAGTAACGAATTTCTAGATCTTTATTATTGCTCATCAGAATCACCTCCGGTATGTTCTGTTTCTGCGGTCAACAGATTATGTACTGAATACTCAATTTTTGCCTTCGGATCAAAGGCTGTAATCCTCGCTGCAATATCGGTAAACTGATCAACTACTTCGATCCGCTTCTGAGAAGAATTCTCGTTGAGTAACAATAATGTGTCTCGCTCATTAAGTTTATTTTCCACTATGAAGGATTTGAATTCCTCTAAGCATTCCTTGCACGGTTCATATTCTCCCAACATTGCGTATCCTTCACACTCGGTCTGCACAGAGTTAGTAATGTAAACAAGTGCCTGAAATGCGTCAATCGCCTTCCTGCTGACGTCTTTTTCTCCTTTGAAATCAAGCATCATTTGAAAATCAGACTTCTGGGAATGTTCGGTGATATGATACATATTCTGAGAAAAGTTCCGCATCAATACTCGCTTTGCATCTGTCACACTATGTATAACATCCAGCATAGCCGCTTCTCTCAGCTTTGCATCCTGAATCAGCCTTGCCTGCATTAGTTTATCCCTTGCTCCTTCTGCCATAGCAAGACGATCATTCTGTAGCTCTACGTGGATTTCTCTTATTGCATCACCGACATATTCTATTTCATCAAGAATCTGCGCCATTACCGCGTACGTCGATAAGTTGTTTAAGGACTGTGTGAGATTAGGTGTCAAAGCCATGTCCTTAAGTCTCATCTGTTTAACAAATCCATCTGCGTCACGAATTGTTGGTAGTATTTCTCCCTGCTTATCAATGGTGAATCGATAGATTCCCTTATCTATTAGATCCTTCACATAGGAATCCATCTTAGCAACCATGATGTGATCCTTGCCTGACATAGCTCCTATTACTTCTGCAATTGCAGGAAGCTTTACCTTGATATTTTCCCACTTACCAAAATACTGAATAAGACTTCTATTATCTTCATATGAGATAATGCTTAGTTCTCCGCGATTCGGCTGCCACTCTTCAATATCATATTCGAAGATCGGAACCATCTCATATTTGTCCTGCTCACTGATTGGCCTCTTTGGATCGGCACTTTGAAATCCACAATGCAGGCACTTCGTAGCTTTATCTGATATTTTTGTCCCGCATTCCGGGCATAGTATTCTGCTCGTTTATTCACGACCTTTCCTTTTTATTTGATGTTTCATAAGAGGCCTTGTAATTTTTGCGAATTAATCTTACTCGAAAATTTTTGCAAGGAAACCCTAATAGGTTTAGTCTGCACTCCAGCGAGATTCAAAATCATCATTCGACATTTTGAGACCCGTATTCAGCTTGTCGAGTATATCCTTCCCACCGGGTGTCATTCTCACGGTCATCAGGTACTGCTTTACGGCAGTGCGGATATCCCGTAAGGAGGCTTTTGCCTTAGTCCAGTTCGGAGGGCTAAACACCTTGTTGTTCTGACTTGCATCATCAAGTGCAATTTCAAAGCCCATATTCAAACACTGACCGGCGAGTTCAATAACCGTATCAAGAAGGTCGTTGTCCCTGAGCTTTTGCATTGCAACTGCCGGATTCGGAACAAGATCCTGCATCTTATTGATTTCACAGAATAGAACAGAAACAGCGAAAGGATGGTGATACGGAGCGTAAGCCTTAAGGTCTATCAAGCGGATGACATCAAGATCCATAAGCACAGCAAGCCGAGGCTCTGAATAATAAAGATTCAGAACCTCAGACTCGGTAAGTTCGTAATTGACTTTATCACATTCCGAGTTCGTTACGCGATATGCTTCCCGCTGCTTGGATATCACCCTATGCTGTCCTCCTCAATGTGAACATGTTCTCTGACTTCATTCTTGAGACGTACATTCGAATAAACGAAACCTCTCTGCTGCAATTGCTGTGTAACCTCATTATAAACAGGAGCCTTTCCTTCTGGATCTCGGATAGTCAGAAGGATACAAAATTCCTGCTCAAGCACTTCTCCGGTATCTCTTGCCTCTCGCTCGACCGCATCTCTGAAAAGACCCTCAACCTTCATGTACCATTTCCTGCTGCCATCCAGATAATTTCTGCGGTTGGCTTCCGTCATCTCATCCAGATTAACTGCATATTTCTTTACGGGATAGTACTTCTGTCCAAGTTTCAGAAGGGTGCGTTCTCTACCGAAAACCTCTCCTTCCAACACATCAAAAACTTTGCTACTGTAAAGGCTGTCTTGAATAATATTTTTTGCATCCTTAGCACCATAAGGATTTCTAACGGTTCGCTTAGTTGTATCTCTCTCCTGTATATCTTCCATTGTTCCAAAGGCAACGTTGATATTCGACTGGCAATATTCTGCAGCCTCAGATGATCTCAAAATTGGTGCGCTTACCATTGTGACGGTTATCTGTCCATGATATCGGCCATCAGATCCAATCAGGCTATCAGCAAATGGAAAATCGAGAACATCAATAAACATTCCCTTTTGTAGAGTGTCCCTCAGAACAAGCGTTATCTCATTTTCCGAATTATAAAGTATATCTCCCGTCCCCTTGGGCATACCGAAACCCATGTATTTCTTCTTATCGTCCATTGTCATCTTATCTCCGGCAGGATATACGGAATTATGGATCATAAGGGCTTTTATTAGCAGTGGATCAAAATCGCCATCCAAAAGGAAATCTAATTCCGCAGCAATCCGTGCTACCCAAGGCGTGGAAAAACTGGTGCCTAGCGCATTTGTTGGAATACCGGAAGCATCGAATGCCTTAACTCCAGTTGTTGTCATTCTGCCATCAGGGAGCTTACCGGCGTTACCACCATAAGCAACAAGGTCTGGCTTTATGATATATGAGGGTCCAGGGCCTTTTCTGCTGAACGGAGAAGGCATATCAATTTCTGCAAAATCGTATTTACCTTTCGCATTTGCAATAGACCCAACAATGATAGACCGCACTGAGTCCGCCATTTTGGCAATCCTCTCAGTGCCTCCATTCATAAAAGCCGTACTGTTTCCAACCGATTTAATGATCAGCACATGGTTTTCATCTTCTATGTTGTCCAGTGCCATACCGTATTCTGAGAAAGAATTGGTATCGCATTCTTCAGTTGTTCCCGCAGACATCGTCCAAATCTTTATATCCGGGTGACGCTCGATTGCGTCACGGACATTGTCTATCAAATCTTCAGGATACACATTCTCTTTCTTTAGATTAGGAGCGATTACAGCCTCAAGCATCATCACCCCATCTGTAGAAGAATAATCCGTATTATTTAACTCATCGCTATATTCCAAAATAGAAGCAACTATTGAACCGTGGCTTTTGTCCTGCAGACTCGCTTCGTAATATTCTTCAGACTGACTAAGAAGCCAGGGGGAAAGATATCCGTTTTTCTGAATGCCGCTGTCAAGGACACCAACAACAGGATATTTTTTCCCTTCAACAGGATGTTTTACCGCAGGAACGGACATAGCATCAAATGAATTCAGATCCGCACGAATTGGTATCGCTTCTTCAATAGATTGGACACCCTCAAAATTACGAACGGTCTCCATTTCTTCCAGACAATCAAGACTAACCCTATATAGTCTCATGTCAGATGAATACCGTGTTTCTCTGTCGATTGTAATTCCATGTGCAGCACATTGATTCTTAAACAACGTCTGGGCTAACTGATTCCTGTGAGCATCCTGATAATTAATCAGTACCACACGATAGGCTTTGTTTTCCGGATTATAATCACCACTCCACGCTTCAAACGGCTCGATATCAGCAATCGAAGAAATGATCTTTGCAGAGCCTTTCGTATCCTGCAAGGCCCTGTTGATATTTGAAATCAGTTCGTCCGTTGCTACAATGGATAGTAGCCTTCTTGTTTCTTTTGGTTCTTCCTTCTTGGGCTCCATACGGGATGAATCAACAGCTGCGGTTTCTGATTTCAGCTTTCTATCAGGCTCAATACCTATAACGTTGGCGTTGCTGTCACTATTGAGAAGATCAACGATAGCTTTTCTATGAGTCTTTGCGAGAGCTTCCTCGGTTACGGCTGTGGTCATAACCATTGGAAGTGCATGTTCCTCATTTTTATGTATCTCGAAATTGGCGGCAACCTTTGATAGACCGATTGTAAGATGCTGAGAGTGAGCAGCGAGTTCCCCATCTTTCAAGACCCACTTGGGAGGCTCATTATTACCACCGGCTTCTGTAAGTTGCTCGTCAATTTTTCTCTTCTCAAAAAATTTGATTGGCAATAGCTTATCCATTATTTATTCACTCCCTTCCCCAGAAAATTTCTAACTTGTCTTTCGGATATGGAGTAATATCTTGCGATCTGCTTTTGTGCGACACCGTTGTCATATAAAAACTTAACCGCTTCCTCCTGATTATAATTCCCGTGCCTCTTAAAAAGAAAAACTTCAACCAGATAATCAGCACATTCAATCTCTGTTTTATCTTTAAGAACAGCTTTTTTTAATACATTTTGAACAATATCTTTTATATCTGAATACGCCAGATTTTCCATGGAGTCCGTAATAGTTCTCCATTGTGGTTCATTGATGCCACTTTCATCGGCGACCTTAGGGAACTGATCTATAAATTTACGTATCTCTACATTTCCAGGTTTAGGAAGTTCAATAACAGCCTGAAATCTTCTCCAAACAGCGGAATCTAACATTTGAGCGTGATTTGTAGCAGCAATCAAAATACCATCCTGCGAAAAGTCGTCAATATTTTGAAGCAGGCTATTAACAACTCTCTTTAGTTCACCAAGTTCATGAGCATCATCCCTTGCCTTTGCAATAGCATCAAATTCATCAAGGAATAAAATGCAGGGTTGTTTTTTCGCAAAATCAAAAATACGGTGTATGTTCTTCGCAGTATTTCCTAAAAGAGAAGATATTAGAGTATCGAATCTCGCAGTAACGAGCGGCAATTTCAGTTCCGCGGCAAGATACTTTGCCGCACTCGTTTTTCCACATCCCGGAGGACCATATAGCAATAGAGTGCTACGAAACTCAAGTCCAAGAGATATCATCTTGCTTTTATTTTGGATTGTATCTCTGAAATCATTTAGCATGCTCTGTGCAGAGTCACTTAAAATTAGATTATCGACACCGGGGGCGTAATCAATATCTGCAATATCGAGTCGGCTTTCCTGATCCACCGGCATGGCTGTCAATGCATCCATAGCAGTATGGCCATTTCCCATCTTTTCCAGTACGGATAAAATTCTGCTACTCGCACGCGCTTCTCCATCGCCGCTTAACTTTTTTGCAAGAAGACGTGAATAGCTTGCCACTTTCGTTGGATCTTTTCTCAAGCCGGCTTCTATGATTTTGGCAATCTCAGTATAGTACATAGAGGCCTCCTTTCGGCCGAGGTGATAATATCATAAAATCGGAGCGTTGTAAATATTATCGGAGCGTTTTAACGGTTTTCGGATCGTTATCATTTTTAATCGTAGCGTTATGATTTTGTGATTCTTCACACAATAAAAGCCGAAACAAAATGTCTCAGCTTATAATGATAATATCTGTTTATATCTCTTTAATTTTTTCTTCTGATCGTAAAAAATCTTCTATCTGATTCAGCACCTCATCAGAGTATTGTTCCTGCCTCATCATCTGTTTTATCGTGCATTCCCAAATGATCAACGTTTTAATTCCAGCAGCTTCAAGTTCGGTTCTGACCGTCTGATCCCTCTCTACATTTTTCTGAAACTTGTCTGTCCAAAATTCAATTCTGCTTTTTGGCATGTATGCATATCTACACCCCTTATGCCTATGCCAGAAACAACCGTGAACAAAGAGTGACGTATTATATCTTGCAAGCCATGCATCCGGATGTCCCTGCACATTTTTCACATTCTTCCGGTATCGATATCCCTTTGCAAACAGCTTCTTTCGTAGCCAGATTTCCGGTTTTGTGTCTTTACTGCGAATTCTCGCCATGTTAAGACTCCGTTCTTCATGGGATTTGATATCCGCCATCAGATGATACCTTCCATTTCCCTCACATAATTCACAAACCTACCAAGAGTCCATATGCGATCCCGCTTTTCCTTCGGATATGCTGAATGATAAGCTTTTGGAACAACAAGAATTACTTTCTCAGCCTGCATTTCATCCATCTGCGCCGCCGATATACCCTGTTGCATAGTACAAAGATATTTACTCTCATCGCGAAGTCTGTCTGCCTCATTAAGTATTTGTCGCCATCTGTCCTTACAGGTAGTTTTGGCTGCCAGTGTGCAGAGTTTCTCAATTTCAAACGTCATATCATGATATGCTTCCTCTGACGGGAATAGAAAGTCCGGCTTTTTATTTCCCTCTGTAACAGCCTGTGCTGCATATTGTATTCTGTTCTCATCAAAAATTGCAGAGAGATGATGCTCGAGGCTCTTTCCGGCACGGCTTTTTCGCCGGTTCAACACCCGGTTTGCCATGATAACAAAATCATCAACCGAGGCAAACCCACCGGCTACGACATCCCCATACCTCGCATGTTCAATAGCCCGGAAGAGTGTATATTCCTGATCCGTCCATCGCAGAAGAATGGAGTCAGGATCTTTTACCGCGAGCATTTGATTCAAATACACCTGATTCTGGATGATTCTTGCTGCCTGTGACATTTCTGCTGATGCAGGAAAGTCCACCTTCAGTGTTTCAATAAACGAATCTATAGCCTGTTTTTCCCGAATTTCAGGGCTTACTCGATTAATCTCTATTGGCCTGTTTGTCTCTGCAGGAGTTAAGCCAAACGCATCAAGGAACTGCTCAATGTCATCATCTGTATTCAGAATATACCCGCGATAATCTTCTTCTGAATCCTTCACCATGACAAAAAGGGCTCCAGTGAACTCTGCTGAAAGCGGCGATTTTCCTCTTCCAAAACCCGTTATTCTCAGTTCGTTTTTACTTTCATACCAGGTAAAAGTACAGTCTGTAACGTAATCTTCCTGCCAGCGAATCCGACCATATTTCTTAAGAATATGATTTTCCCGCATTTCATCATCCGTCCAGAGCATGGCCTTAGCGGATTTTGAAATCAAAATCCCAGACTGATGACCGCCTGTCTCACCACTGTCATTTGCTGAAAGGAACTTGCAGTATGAAGGACCGCCGCTCAGCACAGCACCGATTGCTTTTGTCGTAATTTCGTTATTCATGCCATCACCGCCACTTTTCTTCCATTGGTTTCATCAGTTTCGTAAATGAGTGCAGCCCTCTGATCCTGTTGTTTTTTCTTCTTCTTTTCAGCATCAAGTTCCTTCATTTTATCCACAACAATCTGTGCGACATTAGCCATCAACGGGACGACAACAGAATTTCCAAACTGTTTATACGCCTGCGTATCAGAAACCGGAATAATAAAATCATCCGGAAATCCCTGGAGTCTTGCACACTCCCGCGGAGTCAGTCTTCTTGGGTTTTTTCCTCTCTGCTCAATCAGGATCTCTGATCCATCCTTATAATAGCGGGCGGATAATGTTCTTGACACACCGTTTGGATCAGCGATGCCGTAACCAAATCCGTTGCCTGCAGCACGGTGTTTTGCCGCATAATTCTGAAGATATATCCAAAGTTTATCTGTCAGTGTGTATTTGTCGTCTACTTTTGTTTCAAGAATTGCTTTTATTGCAGGCTTTGGATTAACAGGTGCAATGCTAAAGCGGAAGCCAATATTTCTTCCATATCTCTTCCTGTCAAAACCTACAATCAAAATACGTTCCCTGTGCTGTGGAACATAGTTCTGCCCATCAAGTACGGCATGGAATACTTCATAGTCCAATTCTTCAAGGGCTTCGGTAATAACTTTGAATGTTCTGCCCCTGTCATGGCCTTTAAGGTTCTTCACGTTCTCCAGCATAAACGCTTTAGGTCTCTTGGCCTTAAGAATCCGACAAATATCAAAGAAAAGGGTTCCCTGGGTCTTATCCTCAAACCCGGTCGCTCTTCCAAGACTTTGCTTCTTTGATACGCCGGCAATTGAGAAAGGCTGGCAGGGGAAGCCTGCAACAAGAATGTCATGATCAGGTATACTGTTTTCGTCCACTTTAGTAATATCGCCATCCGGCTGTTCTCCGAAGTTTGCAAAATAAGTCTGCTGACTGTACTTGTTCCACTCGTTGGAGTACACGCAATGACCTCCAGCCTGCTCATAAGCAAGTCTCATGCCTCCTATTCCCGCAAAAAGGTCAATAAAAGTAAAATCAGCTTCTGGCTGAACATCCCTCATTTCGCGTGTCAGGAACTGCATAAGTGCTGTAGAAACCGCATCCTGCATTGAAATATTAGTATCATCGTTATATTTGGAAATAGCCTCATAGACTGCATCATCCAGTCTGACATGTATCTGTTTCGCCATTTATGTCCACTCCTTTATTATAGGGATTTAATTTGTATTAGTTCTTTCCCAGTATACCAGAAAATTCCCCATTATTTAAGACGATGGATTTAATTTGGTATATTTTATTTCCCCTATATCCGCCCGCAGAAAATCCCCGGATACCTGACAACAGTTCTATAGTCTCAATATCTCCAAAACCATCTATGACAATAGTTCTGTAGTCTCAATGCGGCAAAAAACAGTTCTGTAGTTACAACCCTCTATTTCCCAGTGGTCAGAACTGTTGTCAATCGGCCTAAAAAAGGAATTCCGATCATTTGCCCAAACTGGGGCAGTACTTCGGAATCCCTTGATTTCAAGGCTTTTTTATACAGTTTAGTCCTTCACCCTTGACATCAATACAACGCACTCCACATGATGGGTTTGGGGGAACATGTCGACGGGTTGAACTTTTTGTGTTTCGTAGCCTCTCGTTTTCATGTATGCCAGGTCTCTTGCCAAGGTCGCCGGGTTGCACGACACGTAGACGACGCGTTTCGGTTTGACGCTTGCAATGGCGTTCAGAACTTTTTCCTCACAACCCGCTCGGGGGGGATCGATGACGATGACATCGGGTTTTACACCGCTTCTCAAGAGTTCGGGAAGTTTATACGCCGCATCGCCGCACATAAAATGAGCGTTCTTCACGCCGTTGTCCTTTGCGTTTTTTACGGCATCTCGAATGGCCGGTTCGACGATTTCAATACCGTAGGCAAACTTGGCTCTTTTGGCTAAAAATAGGGTAATGGTTCCTGTGCCGCAATATACGTCCACTACCGTTTCGTTTCCTTTAAGATCCGCATAGGACAGAGCCGTATCGTAGAGTTTTTGGGCCTGTTCGCTGTTTACCTGAAAGAAGGATTGAGCCGATATTCTGAAACTCAAGTCACCGATGGAGTCGGAAATAGTCGGACTTCCGTAAATGACCTTCGTCTTATTTCCCAAGATGACATTCGTATGGCGAGAATTAATGTTCTGAATGACGCTCGTCAGCCCCGGCACATCTTTGCGCAACATTTGCACAAGTTCTTTCATATGCGGCACCATGGGTACGGCCGTGACAATACAAACCATGATCTCACCCGAATGAACACCGGTTCTCCCCATAATATGACGGACAATTCCCGTCCCTTTGTCTTCGTCATAGGCGGGAATTTTATATTCCTTCATCCACTGCCGAACGACGGGAATAATTTCGTTATTGCCCCCTTTTTGAATGGGACAGGCATCAATGTCGATAATGCGATGCGATTTTTCGGCAAAACAGCCGATGTGAAGGCTTTTTTTATCGCCCCCCGCAGGTAGCTGCATCTTATTGCGATAGGCCCACGGGTCATCGGCTCCCAGTGTCGGCAAGACGGGAATATCTTTTAACTTGCCGATCCGTTCAACCGCATCCTGTACTTGTTGCCGTTTTTCCGCCAATTGTCCTTCGTACGACAGATGCTGTAACTGACAGCCGCCACATTCGGCATAAACACTGCAAGGCGGTTTTACCCTGTGTTCCGACGGCTTTTGCACCTTCTCTAAACGCCCCGTCGCATATTGTTTCTTTACAAAGGTAATCCGTGCCGTCACCGTTTCTCCCGGCAAGGCTCCGTCTACAAAGACCGTAAAGTTTTCCACTCGTCCCACGCCCTCACCGTTTGACCCGAGACGCAAAATATCGATAGTATATGTTTTTCCCTTTTCTACAGGAACTTTAAATTTTTCCGCCATAACTACTCCCGTTTACCCGTCTATTATATCGGCAACAACCGATTCTTTTTCAGTAGGCTCTGTTTCTTCTATCTGAAAGGCCACACGTACCCGTTCTTCATATGCAGACGTATCGGCCCCCTCACCCCCGTATAGGGTACATAAGAGGTCGCCTGCTTCCACCTTA
>NZ_JAQCUN010000239.1:418-1126 GCF_027685385.1 Megasphaera sp. AF13-6AC | reverse complement strand
TTAAACGCTGCCGACGGGTTGCCGGATAAGCCGAGAATAGGGACGGTTTTACCTTTTCTCAGGAAGTCATGGTGCCCGTTATTATTGACGGCAGTGAACGGGGAATGCTCATTTCCTCGCCTCAGGATATATACCACCTGGCTATCGGCTATGTTCTGGCTGAAAACCTGGTGCCTACGTATGCCGATATTGAGTCTTTGGTTGTAGAAGACGGAAAGGTTCTCGTTAAGACGACGGCGGAAGCTCATGAAATACCGACGCCTCCGGCAGATCGATTAGGAACAGTTAAGGCCGATGAAATTTGCGGTTACGGCGGCTTACTTGATTCGTTATCGGCAGCTCATCACGCTTCTCACGGTGTTCATGAAGGGGCATTAGTGCGTAACGGTGAAGTCCTGGCCTATGCTGAAGACATCGGTCGTCATAATGTTTTAGACCGTTTGAGAGGGATTGTGGAAGACAAAAAAATCGATGTCTCCGATGTAATGCTTATCTTCAGCGGTCGCGTGCCTCAGTCGGTTATTTCCAAGGTACACGGTATGGGCGTGCATTTAATTGCATCCAGGGCCTTGCCGTCGGCCTTGGGTTTAAAATTGGCGAATGAATACGGGATTACGGTTGTTTGCGGCCTGCGACCCAACTCCTTCCGCCTATATACACATCCTGAAAGAGTGTCTTTCTAGAAAAAATACATTTTATTATAAATTG
>NZ_JAQCUN010000239.1:0-312 GCF_027685385.1 Megasphaera sp. AF13-6AC | reverse complement strand
CGGAGGGGCTCCCTTGGGAATAAAGGCAAGAGCATCGGCACGGGCCGGTCCGAATAAGGAGCCTGCCGTAGCTCGCTCCAAGGGGGTAAAGAAGGGGATACCGTCTTCATATGAAACCGTGCCTTGGACGAAGCGATCGACCGGGTTGTTTTTATTCAATCCGTCTTTCATACGGCAATCAAGTTCCGGTAAAGCTGTCTGTTCCTCGCCGCGGAGACGACGCAGTACGGGCAGCACAATGAGATGAAAGGCGTTAAACGCTGCCGACGGGTTGCCG
This sequence comes from Megasphaera sp. AF13-6AC, assembly GCF_027685385.1. Taxonomy (NCBI): domain Bacteria; kingdom Bacillati; phylum Bacillota; class Negativicutes; order Veillonellales; family Veillonellaceae; genus Megasphaera; species Megasphaera sp. AF13-6AC. Next base: position 35 of record NZ_JAQCUN010000239.1, on the reverse strand, counting down.
GATAAGCCGAGAATAGGGACGGTTTTACCTTTTCT
>NZ_JAQCUN010000238.1:0-1130 GCF_027685385.1 Megasphaera sp. AF13-6AC | reverse complement strand
GTATGGTCCGTACCCGACATAGTCGGATCATTGCCGTGATCGGACGTAATCATTACAAGTTCATCGTCTTGCAACAAGGGCAAGAGTTCGCCCAACATGGAATCGAAGTCTTCCAGGCATTTTGCATATCCCTGTGCGTTGCGCCGATGACCGTACATACTGTCGAAGTCGACAAAGTTGACCATGAGCAGGCCTTCCTTGTCTCGATGTCTCTTCAATTCGCGAATAAGAAAATCCATATCTTCCCGATTATTTGCCGTATGATGGCTTTCCGTAAGGTCGATATGAGCATAAATATCACCGATTTTACCGACGCCGATGACTTCATATCCCTTTTCTTTTAAATAGGAAAAGACCATTTTCCGCTCCGGCAGACGACTGTAATCCTGACGGTCTCCCGTACGCACGAAATTCCCCGGTTCTCCCACAAAGGGACGGGCAATAACACGACCCACTTCGTACGGCCCTACGCATACTTCCTTACGTGTCACTTTGCAAATACGGTAGAGTTCTTCCAGGGGAATGACATCCGTATGAGCCGCAATCTGAAAGACACTGTCTGCCGATGTATAGACAATGGGCTTTTTCGTCTTCAAATGTTCAGGACCGAGGCGAGCAATAATTTCCGTTCCCGACGCCACTTCGTTACCGAGCCAACCGTGTCCCGTTTTTTTCGTAAACGTATCCAGTAAATCTTGCGGGAAGGCGTCGTAAAAGACGGGGAAAGGATTTTCTACGGAATTTCCCATAAATTCCCAGTGGCCGCTCGTCGTATCCTTGCCGTTGGAGATTTCTCTCATACGTCCGTACGAACCGACGATTTTCACGCCTTCGGGATGAATGTGTGTCGCCTTTTCCCAACCGAGGCGAGCAATAATTTCCGTTCCCGACGCCACTTCGTTACCGAGCCAACCGTGTCCCGTTTTTTTCGTAAACGTATCCAGTAAATCTTGCGGGAAGGCGTCGTAAAAGACGGGGAAAGGATTTTCTACGGAATTTCCCATAAATTCCCAGTGGCCGCTCGTCGTATCCTTGCCGTTGGAGATTTCTCTCATACGTCCGTACGAACCGACGATCCCTTTGCGGTTAAGGAGAGCCGCCGCGATCTTACTGGTCGGGCTGGGTTTCGG
>NZ_JAQCUN010000237.1:0-1152 GCF_027685385.1 Megasphaera sp. AF13-6AC | reverse complement strand
GGTGCGAAAACGGAGTTTTTCCGACTTTATCGATCCTTTGTTTTATGCCTTGCCAATACCGGCAGGTATGAGCGCTCTCTTCTTCTTTCCCGTAGTAAAGCTCGACGGGGTTCAAGCACAGGAAACCTTTGCACTCGGTTTAATCGGACTTTTCTTTTTTATTAATACGGTTGTGTACTTTACTTTTATTATCGGCACCTTTGCTTTTTATTTTTATCCTAAGAAAGAAACGTATCCGACCTTATCCCTTAGAGTGTTGGGGTTAGTACGAGTCATTTTTGCAGTTTGTCTGTTTTTCTTTGTACAGGAATTTGTAAATGGGGCTACCGGTTTATATGCCTTTGAACTTACCCATTTGACGATGCGTAATAATGTTTTGGTTTTTATTCTTCCTGTACTTACGTATGCACTTTTTATTGTTATTTCCATAGCCTGTACGACAGGAATATTCGATTTGTTCATCCCGTTTATACGAATAAAACTGCGTAAAAAAAAGCGTTGCCTCTAAGGGCAACGCTTTTTAGTGTTCACTTCGCTTCCTGATTTATGATAAAATTTGTCTTTAAAATATTGAAACGGATCATATACGTAAGCCAGCCGATGAAGAGAACGAAAGCCCCGCCCAGGAAGGTGGCAAACGTAATAGTAGTGAGTGCGTAGAGACAATAAATTAAGGAGACTCCGGCAAGAAAGGACGACATATTTTTATTGCATTCCGTATTGGTAATTCCTTCGGCTTTCAAAAGCGGTTTTAAGGATAACGCACAGAAGATATACGGAATGACATTCGTCACTACCGCCCAATTGGCGAGCCGTGCGAACTGAGCCGATAAGGAAGGGCTGATGGTCATAAGAGACAGGAGTGTTTGCATAACCAGGATCAAAAACATGCCGTGCAAGGGTACATCTGCTTGAGTAACCTTGGCAAATACCTTGGGGAAGAGCCCTCTTTCAGCACTGGTCTTAAAAACGCGGGCTAAGGTGAATTGCCAGGACAAAAGCGAACCTGCGCAAGCGAAGGCCATAAGCCCCATGACAATACGTCCTGTCGTGGACCCGAACATTCTGGCAAAGGCCATGCCGAAGGGGGCGTCGGAGGTCAACAATTCGGCGTTGGGAACAATGCCGGCAATGACATTGGTTGAAGCAATG
>NZ_JAQCUN010000236.1:0-1154 GCF_027685385.1 Megasphaera sp. AF13-6AC | reverse complement strand
GGAAGGCCTCGGCTTTCTTATTCATCTGTCATCACTCCGTTCCGAACAACACAGACCGAATCCGAAGATACGAACATAGTTTCTTTAATTTCATTATACAGAGAATAAGAATGCCTTGCAAAGCCGCTGCTATACTGATATTCGATGACTTTTGCCCGTGGCATAATCGATTTCGATACCGGGCTGATTATTATAAACAAAAACGTTAAATTTGATTCCCTTTCCGTTATCTTCTACAGAAAGAGCCTCCATTTGCACGCCCCTTGCCACCAGGTTCTTTCCTTCAAAGACAGGCGTTACCCGATAAAGCACGTGATTGTGCGTTTCCTTAATATAGTCATGAACCATATTTTCAAAAGGAAGCATTCCTTGCACGTTCAAATAACGCGTACCTGTAATGAGATTCTTCGGATTTGCATTTTCCGCCGTCAACTGATAGCCGATAAGATGACAGCGGTTATATAAATATTTTCCGTCTACGTTATCATATTTAACCGTTTGCCAACCGCTGGGTTTGACGGAACCGATGGGACCGCGTTTTTGCGTAGGCATCAAATCTTCGCCGATATCGGCAAAGGCCGGACCGCACCGCCCTAACGGATCGAGATCACTGTATCGCTCGACAGATGTCGTCTTCATATCCTCTTGGGAAAAAGACGGCTCATTGTTGTTAATGACTATATAGGGCTTCCCGCTAAAAGGCGGCAAGGTCGACAAGTCGACAACATTACGCCCCGACTCGTTTTGTGCTGAAACAGCAGTTGCAGGTGCCGCCTTTTCCGCCTTCGGTTCGACCGGATTGGAGCCGCACCCGGCTAACGATACGATTACCAGTAGGGTCGCCAGTAAGGCCGTAAGTTTTTTCTTTATCATCTCGTATATACCTCTTGCGTAATATCATCGTGAGACGTGCCGACAAAATCCGTTTGCTTCGTTACGTTAAATACTCCTTCTAAGGGCAAATCAAAGAAAAAGTCACCCGGGTAAGCCCGGTTCCACTTATATAAAACGACAGATTGAACCGAATCGACAAAAGGCTTTACAGATACATTTTCAACAAAACAATACGCACCTTCTCCGGCCTTTTCAAGAAAATTCTCGTCGCACGTAAGAACCGCTTCCGTATCTTCAAATAAATCGGCTGAAAAGGGGTG
>NZ_JAQCUN010000235.1:0-1156 GCF_027685385.1 Megasphaera sp. AF13-6AC | reverse complement strand
CCAGAAGGAGAACTGGTCATTGACACTAAAACCGCCTCCGTTCGCCCCATATTGTTCCAGGCCTGTCCGTCTGTACGCTTCCGTTCCGACTTGTATTCGAACTATCACAATACGGGGGATAAGCCGACAAAGCTCTTTTTGAGTCACGCCAAACGTTCATATGTAACCCTACGTTCCGCCCTGGCTTATCGTTCCGATTCCATTCGCCGAGTTTTGGAAGTTATTGCAACCGAGCAGCAGGAATCATTGCTGACAGGGGCGCCTTTACAACCGTTAACACAACGCGATATTGCTTTACGGACGGGACTGAGCGAAACAACGGTAAGCCGAGTCTGTAAAAATCGATATATACTTTTTCGGAATCACACATATAAAATTCAACATTTTCTTTCTCGTGCTTACGAAAAAGATATAGGCTCCAGTATTTCCGACGACGAGGTAAAGCGAAAACTACTCTCCCTGATTGACAAGGAAGACCGTTCCAAACCCTATTCGGATAATGCTTTAACGAAACTTCTCGTCGCCCAAAACATCCCTATCGCCCGTAGAACGGTAACTAAACTGCGATTGCAACTGGGTATCCCCAACAGTACCATTCGAAAGGCTCATGATTCTTAATTGCTAAAAATCCACTGTAGAAGTATAATTTAAATATCCGCAAGGATACAGTTATTATACGTAATTAGCGGGGGATGATCTCATGGGTAAATTACAGTGGAAACGCGTTTACGACGCACCGGAAGAAAGTGACGGATACCGTATTCTTATTGATAGACTTTGGCCCAGAGGCATGAAAAAGGAAGCGGCTGAACTCTCCGACTGGGCCAAAGACATTGCTCCGTCAACGGACTTGCGCAAAAAGTACCATAACGGCGAAATTTCCTACGAAGATTTCGCCATCGCCTACGACAAGGAGTTATCCGAGAATCCGGGTTTACCGGCCTTTGCTGAAGAAATCAAAGATCGCCTTCGTAACGGTAACGTAACACTCCTTTATGCCGGAAAAGAGCCGGATAAAAGTCAGATTCCTACCTTAAGAGCTCATATTAATAAACATGAACACATTAGCTGAGAAAGGGTGTATTTACTAATGAAAACACTGAAAATCGAAACGGTCGTAGGTCGTGAAATCATCGACTCTCGCGGCAATCCCACT
>NZ_JAQCUN010000234.1:609-1182 GCF_027685385.1 Megasphaera sp. AF13-6AC | reverse complement strand
GCATTGGCTCAAAAGTTTCTGCCTCGTCTTGCCATGCGCTCCGGTGACGCCATAGAAGCGAATTACGTACGCCACGATTTGAATGTATTGGGATCATCGGGACTCTTTGCTTCCGTAAAGCCCGTATTCACGGCTGTGCCTGAAGGGGTAGCACTTAATTACGAAGTGGAAATGAATCCCGTTTTAAAGGGCATCGAATTTACGGGCAATGATTCCATTAAGTCTGAAGACCTCGAAAAGATGCTCCATATCCAACCGGGTACGGTTCTTAATTCGACGATTGTGAGCAAGGATATTTTCGAACTGAACCGCTACTATGCAAATCAGGGGTATATCCTCAGCCACGTTACGGCTGTCAATATGGATGAAAACGGTATCTTACATATCGGCATTACTGAAGGTCATGTGGAACGCATCGACATTAAGGGCAACAAGAAGACGAAAGATCGCGTTATTCGTCGCGAACTTCGTTTTAAACAGGGCGATGTATTTAATCGTAATCTGGCCAGCCGCAGTATTGAACGAATTTACAATACGGGTTACTTCGAAGACGTCAATGTCCGTCTCTTCCAG
>NZ_JAQCUN010000234.1:0-599 GCF_027685385.1 Megasphaera sp. AF13-6AC | reverse complement strand
TCCGTCTCTTCCAGGGTGAAAAGAATGCTAACGACGTTATTATGGAAATTGACGTGGCCGAACAAAAGACCGGTTCCGTTACGGTCGGTGCCGGCTATTCTCAGTCCGACGGCTTGGTAGGGATTTTGGGCTTAAGCGAAACAAACCTCCGCGGTACGGGCGACAAGGTGGCTCTGAACTGGGAATTCGGCGGTAAAACTCATTCCAATAAAAACTATACCTTCTCGTACACTCATCCTTGGCTCAATAGCCACGGCGATTCTATCGGCATGAGTATTTATGACAGAGAAGCGGAATATGACGATTATGACGGTAAGGGCAACACCGTATCGGAATATCGTAAGAAAACGACGGGCGGCAATGTGACATACGGCCGCGTTCGCAGCGAATATGTGAGCGACTATGTAACATTGGAAACGAAGAAGACCAAGTATTTAAGCCATGAAGGCGGTCCCAACAACTACGATTCCTGGAGACATAATCCTGCTTCCTTGCCCGTATTCCGTGACTATATTGACAACAACTTCGGTACGACGAACAGCGTAACGTGGTCCCATGTTTTCGATAACCGTGACAATATTTACGATCCCATGCACGGT
>NZ_JAQCUN010000233.1:0-1193 GCF_027685385.1 Megasphaera sp. AF13-6AC | reverse complement strand
GGAAAGCCACATGTTGGCTACGGAAATGGAAGACAATGTGTTCCACGCCGTACCGACGAAGCGATTCCAGAAGTTCTTCGCCTGGGTTCCCATTATGAACGGGTGCAATAAGTTTTGTACGTATTGTATTGTTCCGTATGTGCGCGGTCGCGAAGTGAGCCGCCCCCTTGAAGAAATTGTAGAAGAAATTCGCAATTTAGCAAAAGAAGGCTATAAGGAAATTACACTACTGGGTCAAAACGTCAATTCATATGGGCTCGATTTTAAGGACGGTACAGATTTTTCAGCCCTTTTATATGCTATAGAAGACATTGACGGCATTGAACGGGTTCGTTATATGACCAGCCATCCGAAGGATATGACTTTTACCATGATAGACGCCATTGCTCAGTGCAAGAAGGTAGTATCCCATATTCATTTGCCTGTGCAGAGCGGGTCTACGGAACTTTTAAAACGCATGAATCGCGGTTATACGACGGAACACTACGAAGAGTTGGTTTCGTACATTCGAGAAAAGATGCCTCAAGCTGTCTTGACGACCGATATTATTGTCGGCTTTCCCGGTGAAACGGAAGCTATGTTTCAAGAAACTCTCGACTTGCTGAGGCGCGTACGCTACGACATGGCCTATACATTTATTTATTCACCCCGTACGGGAACGCCGGCAGCGACGATGGATAATCAGATTTCTCAAGATGAAAAGAGCCGACGTTTGAAGCGATTAGCTGATGTGCAGAATGAAATCAGCCTGGCTTATAACGTAGAGATGGAAGGCAAGGACTATGAAGTCATTGTCGAAGGACCTACGAAAAATGATGAAAATCATTGGTTCGGCAGGACGCGGGGCAATAAGATGATCATTTGGGAAAACGACGGGACGAGCGCCGTCGGTGATACCATACGAGTACATGTGGATAAGGGACAGACTTGGGTCCTTAAAGGTCATGTCCTGAAACGGGAGGAAGATTGTGGCCGAAGAAATGAAGTTAACGCCCATGATGAAGCAGTATCTGGAAGTCAAGGAGACGTGTGCCGATAAACTGCTGTTTTTTCGCTTAGGCGATTTTTATGAATTGTTTTTTGACGATGCCTTGACGGCGTCGCGTGAATTGGATTTAACCTTGACCGGCCGTGCCGGCGGCAATAAGGAACGCGTACCCATGTGCGGCGTTCCCTTTCACTCTGCCGATACA
>NZ_JAQCUN010000232.1:0-1195 GCF_027685385.1 Megasphaera sp. AF13-6AC | reverse complement strand
CCGGCGGCAATAAGGAACGCGTACCCATGTGCGGCGTTCCCTTTCACTCTGCCGATACATATATTGAACGCCTTGTTCATAAGGGCTATAAGGTTGCCATTTGCGAGCAAATGGAAGATCCGAAGTCTGTAAAAGGTCTTGTGAAGCGAGAAATCATTCGCGTCATCACACCCGGTACCGTGACGATGGAGCATGCCGTGGCGTCGAAGAAGAATAACTATATTGCCGCTGTAGGGGAAGAAAATGGCGGCATTCAGCTTGTACTGACGGACGTAACGACAGGAGAAGCTCTGTGGATGGCCTGCGGAGATGACGAAACTCAAGATCGACTTTTGGACATCTTTGCCTTGTATGAACCGGCGGAAGTGGTATATACGAAGGAGTCGGCAATCATTACCTCTTTACGCCGTTTCGTTACGGAGCGGCTGAACCATTGTGCTTTTACGCTCTACGAGGTGCAAGGGGATATAGACTATTCACGAACAGGTGCCGATTATTTTGATGAAGATGCCTTTCAGGCGGCAAAGGAAGCGGCCTATACTATCGGTATCTTGTTATCCTATGTAAAAGAGACGGTGAAGGCCGACGTCTTTCATATCGCCTCGTTGAGGCCTTTGACGACAGAACGCAATATGCTTATTGATGCATCGAGTCTACGCCATTTGGAAATCACTCAGAACGTACGTGACGGTCGCCGCAAGGGAACTCTTCTTGACGTGCTGGACCGGACGAAGACGGCTATGGGCGGACGTTTATTGCGTAAGTGGTTGGAAGCCCCTTTGTTGAATCTTCACGATATAACGGAACGGCAAGACGGCGTAGAGGATTTGGTACGCCATGAAATTATGCGTCAGGACTTGGGCGATACGTTGGATAAGATTTATGACTTCGAACGTATTTTGACGCGCATCGGCACGGGTACGGCCGGGCCTAAGGATATGACGGCTTTGCGTGAATCGTTACGTATTCTGCCGGACGTAAAACATATCTTATCACAAGCGGGAGCACCTATTTTACAAAGACTGAATGAATGCATGGATGTTCATTCTTACGTGTACGATTTGCTTTGTCGTGCCGTTAAGGAAGAACCGGCTGCGGTTATTCGTAACGGCGGTGTCATTCGTGACGGATATAATGAAGAATTGGATGAAATTCGCAGCATATCCGAAAACAGTCATGCCTTTTTACGTGACTT
>NZ_JAQCUN010000231.1:0-1206 GCF_027685385.1 Megasphaera sp. AF13-6AC | reverse complement strand
GCGGCTATGCGCGGTGTCATGTACGATCGAAACGGGCAAATTCTTGTCGGTTCGCGACCGAGTTTTATGGTTACCTATGTACCGACTCAAGGCAAGATGACTGACGAAGAAGCGAATAAACTGTCCCGTTTGTTGAACATGCCTGCAGATAAAATTTTGGAAAAGGCCGGTAAGGTAAAGAACTCATACGTGCCTACCGTTTTGGCCCAAGACTTGACGCCGGACGTAGTTACGAAGGTAGAAGAACGGCGGAACGAGTTGCCCGGTATTTCCGTAGACGTGCAGCCCATTCGCTACTATCCGTATGATATGATGGCGGCTCAAATTTTCGGCTACGTCGGACAAATTGATGAAGACGATATGGAGCGTCTGAAGGGCGAAGACGGGGTGTCCAATGTGACGCAAATCGGTCGGGCCGGATTAGAATCATACTATGACGACGTTTTGCGCGGTAAAGACGGAAGTCGCCAAGTAGAAGTCGATGCATCGGGCAGTCCTGTAATGGAAGTGGAAAGAAAGAACCCAGTTCAAGGGCATAATATTCATTTGACCTTGGATTTAAACTTACAGACGGCCTTGGAAAAGGCTATGGATGCTCAAATCGCTCAGGGAATCGGTGTCAGCGGTATTGCCGCTGTGGCCGTTGATCCCAATACGGGTGCCGTTTTGGCCATGGCCAGCCGGCCGGCATACAACCCCAACTGGTTTACACGCGGAATTACGGAGTCGGAATGGAAGCAAATAAACGGAAATCCCAACCATCCGATGGAAAATCGTGTTATTGCCGGTGAATATCCGCCCGGGTCGACCTTTAAGTTGATTACCGGCGCTGCCGCTTTGGAGCTGAAAAAAATTACACCGGATGAGATGATTTTCGACTCCGGTCGACATTGGCTCGTCGACATGAGAAATGCCGGCGGTGAAGCTTTGGGTTGGATTAATTTCACCGAAGCTTTGGCCAAGTCGGATAACGTCTATTTCTATGAATTGGGACGTCGAGTAGGCATTGATAAGCTTGCCGAATACGCTAAAATGTTCGGCATGGGTAAAAAGACGGGAATCGCCATGCGCGGTGAAGCGGCGGGCCTCGTTGCCAGTGAAGAATATAAAGAAAAAAATTACCACCAAGATTGGTACTTGGGGGATACCTTCAATTCCGCTATCGGACAGGGGTTCCAGTTGGTTACGCCCTTGCAGGCGGCTATG
>NZ_JAQCUN010000230.1:0-1217 GCF_027685385.1 Megasphaera sp. AF13-6AC | reverse complement strand
TATGATATAGAGATCTTTCATTTTCGCACCTACTTTTCCCGGTGTCGTTTACGAGCTACTTCATACATGAGAAGAGCTGCCGCTACGGAAGCATTTAACGAGTTAATCCGACCGAACATGGGAATGCGTACGAGTACGTCGCAATTGTCCTTCACAAGACGGGATATCCCCTTACCTTCACTACCGATAACCAATACCAGTGGCATATCGGCAGACAGGGAGTAATAGTTTTCTTCGCCGACCATGTCGGCCCCTAAAACCCAGAACCCCTGTTTTTTTAATTGTTTCAACGTAGTCGTCACATTGCCGATACGAACGACCGGCATGTATTCCACGGCACCGGCCGAGGTCTTGGCTACCGTTTCATTTATAGGGGCGCTGTGCCTTTGCGGCACCAAAACGGCATGTACGCCGGCACATTCAGCCGTACGAATGATAGCACCCAAATTGTGGACGTCTTCAATGCCGTCGGCAAGAACCAAAAAGGGCATCTCTCCCTTTTCCTGAACCTTGGCCAAGACATCATCCAAATCGGCAAAGTCAACAGCTGCAGCAAGGGCAATGACATCTTGATGCCGTACGCCCTGAGCCAATCGCTCCATGGCCCGAGTATCGACGAATTCGACGGGAATTTTCCGCTCTTTCGCCAAAGTTCGAATACGAGCCAAAGGCGGTGCCTCTTTTTTGGCAGTCATATAAATTTTTGTCACCGAACGCCCTGCTTTCAGGGCTTCGGTGACACTGTTGCGTCCTGCAATAATCGATGTATCCACAGGCTACTCCTTATGTGAGTCACGACTATATTTTCGTGTATAAGAAACAATGCAATTCATGATTTGCTGTAACCGTTCATCTTGTTCGGAAAGAATCAGATAGCCGATAAGCGCTTCCAAGGCCGTACTGTTGCGATATTCACCGACAGTGGCACTCTTGGGAACTTGCATCTTCGCATTGCGCGCACGGCGGCAAACAGCCGTTTCCTCTTCTGTAAAATCTTCTTTAAGGGCTTCATAAACAACGGACTGCACCTTGGCGGAAACAAATTCAGCCGCCAGGGAATGCAATACTCGGGCATTGGGTATACCCGTAGCCGTTAAGCATCGACGCAAGGTCAAGGCATAATAGGCATCGCCTATGAGTGCCAGATTCAACGAGTCCGTACGGGCTGCATCAACAAACGGTACATTCAAGGTCGTATCGTCTGCAAAGGCCTTAAG
>NZ_JAQCUN010000023.1:13261-14766 GCF_027685385.1 Megasphaera sp. AF13-6AC | reverse complement strand
GACTTGCCGGACGACGAGGAAACGGTAAGTCTGACCATGGAGATGATGACTCTCTTTAAAAAAGGAGATAAATAAAATTTATAAATAAAATTCATTCTAACGAAAATTAAAAATATATAAAAGAAGAAAAATTTCAATTTTTATGTCTTGACAGAAATAGGTAAACTTGATACGATAATTTCCGATAAAAGCGATGACCGGAAGAAGTCCGATGCTCTTTGTGTCAGAGAGATGCCCAAGCGGTGAGAGGGCGTTCATAAAGAAGCGGGCGAGTCACCCGTGAGCCGGCAGAAGGAAAGGTCTGCCCGGATGCAGCCGTTATCTGTCAATGAGAGGTCATCTAGGCGACAAATCGGGTGGTACCGCGGAAGATACGCTCTTTCGTCCCAAGGCTTTACTTGAGACGAAAGAGCGTTTTTTGTATAAAAGGAGGAGTACATATGAAGTGGGACAAGGAAAAACTCGAAGGGTATAATCCCGGAGAAATTGAAGCGAAATGGTACGATTTTTGGGAGAAAGAAGGGTACTTTCATCAAGATCCCGATTCGTCTCGTGAGCCGTATAGTATTGTTATGCCTCCTCCGAATGTTACAGGGCAGTTGCACATGGGTCATGCACTGGATAATACGTTGCAGGATATTCTCATTCGCTTTAAGCGCATGTCGGGGTACAACGTAGTCTGGATTCCCGGTACGGACCATGCGGGGATTGCAACACAGGTTAAGGTTGAAGAACAGCTGGCAAAAGAAGAGGGAAAGACTCGTTACGATATCGGTCGTGAAGAGTTTTTAAAGCGAGTTTGGGCGTGGAAGGAAAAGTACGGCAATCGCATTGAACAACAGGTTCGTCGACTCGGCTCATCTTGTGACTGGTCGCGGAAACGGTTTACCATGGACGATATTTGTGCCCGTGCCGTTCGTGAAGTATTCGTGGCTCTGTATGAAAAGGGTCTTATTTACCAGGGTCATCGCATTACGAACTGGTGCCCTCATTGCCATACGGCTTTGAGCGATATAGAAGTAGATCACAAGGACGAAGCAGGCCATTTGTGGTACGTCAAGTATCCCGTTATAGGTGAAGACGACTATATCATGATTGCCACGACTCGGCCCGAAACTATTATGGGTGATACGGCCGTTGCCGTAAATCCGAATGATGAACGAATGAAAAAGTATATCGGTAAGAAGGTACTCGTTCCCTTGGTAAACAGAGAAGTGGAAGTCATTGCCGATGATTATGTAGATATCGAGTTCGGTACGGGTGCCGTCAAAATTACGCCGGCTCACGACCCGAATGACTTTGAAATGGGTGAACGCCATAATCTGGAATCGATTATGGTTATGAACCTCGACGGTACGATGAATGCCGCTGCCGGCAAGGAATATGACGGCATGACTTTAAAAGAGTGCCGTAAGGCCGTTGTTGCCGACTTGGAAAAATTAGGCCTTCTCGATCACGTAGAAGAACTCAATCATGCCGTCGGTCATTGCTCACGTTGTAAGACG
>NZ_JAQCUN010000023.1:0-13251 GCF_027685385.1 Megasphaera sp. AF13-6AC | reverse complement strand
AGGCCTTCTCGATCACGTAGAAGAACTCAATCATGCCGTCGGTCATTGCTCACGTTGTAAGACGACAGTAGAACCTTTGTCGACAAAACAATGGTTCGTAAAGATGAAACCCTTGGCTGAAGAAGCCTTGGCAGCCGTCGATCGGGGCGATACGAAGTTTATTCCCGGACGGTTTACGAAAATTTACGACCATTGGCTGGAAAATATTCAGGACTGGTGCATTTCCCGTCAGCTTTGGTGGGGACATCAGATTCCCGTCTGGTATTGCGATGACTGCGGTGAAGTTAGTGCCAGCCGTACGGATTTGACGGAATGCCCCCATTGCCACAGCAAGCATATCCATCAGGATCCGGACGTTCTCGACACGTGGTTCAGCTCGGCATTATGGCCTTTCTCGACCATGGGTTGGCCCGATAAGACTCCTGACTTGCAGCACTTCTTCCCGACGAGCGTTCTCGTAACGGGCTATGATATTATCTTCTTCTGGGTAGCCCGTATGATGTTTGCTACTTGCGAATTTATGAAGGAAGTTCCCTTTAAAGACGTATTCATTCACGGACTTGTGCGTGACAGCCAGGGGCGCAAGATGAGTAAGTCCCTCGGTAACGGCATCGATCCCCTGGAAGTAAGCGATATGTACGGGGCTGATGCTTTACGATTCACCCTTGTTACGGGTAATACGCCGGGAAACGACATGCGTTTTTATATGGAACGGGTAGAAGCGAACCGTAATTTTGCCAATAAGATTTGGAATGCGTCCAAGTTCGTCATTATGAATCTGGAAGATTATGATCCCGAATTCGTTCCGACTACGGACGATTTTACCTTGGCGGATCGCTGGATTCTGACATCATTCAACCAGGTAGTACACCAGGTTACGAAGGGCCTCGACTCGTATGAATTGGGAGATGCGGCTGCTACGGTGTACGACTTTACGTGGAACTCGTTCTGCGACTGGTACATTGAATTGGCTAAACAGCGCTTGTACAAATCCGAAGACAAGCGCAGCCGTCAAACGACTCAGTATGTCTTGGTTCGCGTACTGACCGGTGCCTTAGCGCTCTTACATCCCTTTATGCCCTTCGTTACGGAACACCTGTGGCAGCACTTGCCGCATGAAGGCGAAAGCCTGATTGTCGCACCGTGGCCGACTGTTGATGAAGCCTTAGACTTTGCCGAAGATGCGGCTACGATGAATATTATGATGGAAGCTGTTAAAGCTATTCGGAATATGCGTGCCAAAGCTAATGTGCCGATGGGCAAGAAAGCTCCCGTTACGCTCGTACCGTCGGATGAGGCAATGGCAGAAGTACTTCATACCTACGAAACGTATTTTAAGACCTTAGCCTTTGTCGATGAAGTTCATATTCTCAAAACAACGGATGCTAAGCCGGAAAATGCCGTTGTGACAGTCGTTCCTCGCATCGAAGTGTACTTGCTCTTAAAAGATTTGATTGACATTGAAAAAGAAACGGCTCGTGTTGCGAAGGAACAGGAAAAGACTCGCGGTGAAATCGAACGACTTGAAAAGAAATTGTCCAACAAGGGCTTTACGGATAAGGCACCTGAAGCGGTTGTAGCTAAGGAGAAAGAAAAATTAGCTGCTTATCGGGAAAAAGCCGAAGCTTTAAATAAACGAATGGAAGATTTAAAACATTTATAAGAGGACAGGGCAGATGACATATGAAGAAGCTATAGCTTATTTGGAAGATGCCTGCACGTTCGGAATAAAACCGGAGCTCATGAGAATTCATGAGCTCCTGGTTCGTTTAGGTAACCCACATGAAACCTATAAGACCGTACATGTAACGGGAACGAACGGCAAAGGGTCGGTTACAGCCGTTATAGCCAATGCACTTACAGCGGCGGGTCGCAAAACGGGGCGCTATACGTCTCCTCATTTAGAAGAATATACGGAGAGAATGAGTATAGACGGCCATTTAATTACAAAAGAAGAGTTTGCAATCATTACGGAAGAAGTAAAAGACGCTACGGAAGGTATGAAAGCTGACGGTTTCGAGCAACCGACAGAGTTTGAAATGCTGACGGCCGCCGCTTTTTTATATTTTTGCAGGCAACAGGTTGAGTATGCGGTTATCGAAGTCGGTCTTGGAGGACTGTTGGACTCGACCAATGTTATTACGCCGCAGGTTTCCGCTATTACCAATGTGGCCGTCGACCACACGGCTTATTGCGGTCCGACGGTAGAAGATATAGCCGTTCATAAGGCAGGGATTATTAAAGAAGGAATACCTGTTGTTACGGCGGCAACCGGTACGGCTTTGGAAATTATTGAAAAAACGGCTCGGAGTAAAAAGGCTCCCTTATATGTTGTTGATAAAGAAATAGTGATTCAGAATAGAGCCCTTATTCACGTGAGTGACGGTACGGTGCGTCAAAAAATATGTATCGAAGGTCCCGAACTGATGCGAACAGAAGTTGATACGCCTCTGGTAGGTGCTCATCAGGCTGTAAACGCTGCGGTAGCCGTAGGAGTCCTGCGACTTTTGGGTAAAACGGACGGGGCTGTAAGAGATTTAGCGATTATGAAGGGCTTTCATACCGTGTATTGGCCCGGGCGTTTTCAAATCCTTTCCGTTTCGGGAAAGACAATGATTATTGACGGAGCGCATAATCCGGCGGGGATTGAAAGTTTTTGTCGCACATACGAAGAAGTATTCGGAAAAAGACGACGCGTTTTCGTTTTTTCCGTTTTAGCCGATAAGGAATACGATAAAATTGTAAGACGACTTTTTCGGGCGAATGATGCGATCTTTTGTGCACCTGCACCGACTCCTCGCACGGCGGATCCGAAAGCTATGGCCGATTTAATCGGAGAGGCGGCAAAGGTCTGCCCGTCCGTGTCGGCGGCTATCGATACGGCGCTAAAAGAGACGACGGAAGAGGACGTTTGCGTTGTTGTAGGCTCCTTGTACATACAAGGAGAAGTGCGAAGGTACTTGAGAGAGTACTATGGGGCCTTTGTATAGACAAGAAGTGCGGCGAACCGTATAATGGAAGTCAAAAGGAGTATCTCTATGAACCTCTTGACTTCGCTAAAAGACAGTCCCGAGGAAAAAGCGAGAATACGGGTAGTATACCTGCTTTTGGGGACTGTTTTTTTCATGCCTTTACAATTATATATAGCCGAGGGATTGTTAGCTCTCACCGTTATTTTTTCTTTGTACTTTATCTATCGATACGGTATACACGAGTATAAGCCGGGCCCTTTAGCCGTACCCATTGCAATCTTTACGGGGGCGACGCTTATTTCCTTAGCCGGCTCTACACAAGCTTTTTGGAATACCGCTTTTTGGTTTTTTACGGTCTTTCAGTACGTACTTTTGTTTATGCTTGTACAAGTGTTTATCAAAACGGAAGAGGAGCGCCTTTTAATAGTACACACTCTATTGGCTTCGGCATTTTTTGTGGCCGTCTACGGTGTATATCAATATGTACATATGTGGGCTCTCGGTGAAACGGAGTGGGTTGATACGTCTGTCTTTCCCATGTTGCGCCGTCGCATGTATTCGACTTTGTACAATCCTAACCTTTTTTCCTGCTACTTATTGTCTATCATGTCGCTTACAGGGGCCTATGCTTTGTGGACGAAGGATAGAATACGACGTTTTCTTACGGCCGCTTTGTTCGTTCTTCTATCTTTGTGCCTTGTGCTCACATACTCGCGTGGGGCATGGATCAGTGCAGCCGTCCTGGTCTTTGTTTTCGGACTTGTTAAAGACAAGCGCTTTTGGTTCGCACTACTTCTTGTACCGATTATACTGGTCTTTTATCACGGCGGTATAGCCGAACGATTTATGTCTATTTTTTCACATAGAGAGGCGGATACGTCTTTTGCCATGCGCCTCGATATGTGGAACGATGCCTTAAGTATGTGGGCGGACCGACCTTTCTTCGGTATCGGTTGGGGGGCTTTTAAGTTTACCTATCCGGCATATAATGAACTCATCCAAAAAGCGGGCATTACTATTTTTCATTGTCATAATTTATTTTTGAATATACTTGCAGAAACAGGACTGGCAGGATTTGCGTCTTTCTTCGCCTACTGGTTCGGACACCTCATCTTTGCACGGCGTGTTCTTAGAGACAGAGGGTCAGATTCTCTGATATATATGCTCAGTTTGGCTATGGCGGCCATGGTAGCATCCGTATCTGTCAGTGGCATAAGTGATGATAATTTATTCAGCACACAGGTGTCGTTAATGTGTTGGACGATTAGTGCTCTCTTTTGTAATACGTATACGGCATATAAGAAGCAATGAAAACAGTTTGCGAAAATATTCACAATAATATATAATAATTACGGATTACAAGTTAATATTCAGTTTTAACTTTATAGAAGGGTATGGTTCATTCGGAGGGGATGACGATGAAACAAAAGAAAGCTATATCCGATGCGGTTATAGAAAGACTGCCGTTATATTATAGAGATTTACTGCTACTGCAAGATGCGGGAATCGATATTATTTCGTCTGAAAAGCTGGGGGAGCGCTTGGGCATAACGCCCGAACAAATCCGTAAGGACTTGACTTGCTTCGGTGCCTTCGGTAAAAAAGGTGTAGGCTATTATGTCAGTGAACTCAGTCAACAAATTGTGGAAATTATCGGATTACAACAGCATTGGAAAGTTTGCATTGCAGGTATCGGGCACTTGGGATGGGCCTTGGCCAATTATAAGACCTTCGGTCGACTCGGATTTCGGACGACCGGTCTTTTTGATGTAGACCATCGGATTATCGGTCAAAACGTAGGCGGTATTATTGTTATGTCGGCGACGGAGATGGAAGAAACTATTCGTCGGGAAGGTATTCAAATAGGGATTATTACGACTCCCGCATCGGTAGCTCAACAAGTAGCCGATCAGATGGTGGCCGGAGGTGTGCGAGGAATTTTTTCTTTTGCTCCCATTCGGCTGGCTGTGCCGTCGCATGTCTATGTATTCCGTGAAGATTTGTCTATCGGCTTGAGCCGTATTTCGTACTACTTGACGAACCGCACGGATGGCATGATGAATAACTAGTCAACGTACTCATTCATACCTTATAAAAAAGGACCTCTCGTTTTTATATGAGAGGTCCTTTTATTACGATATTGAGTTATAAGGTTTTTACGAGTTCTTCCAAGTGCTTTGTCAATTTCATATTTTCGCTGTAATCTACAGGGCAATCAATGACGACCGGCTTGGTTTGTTCAAAGGCCTTCTTTAAGGTAGGTAAGAGATCTTCAGCCTTTGTAATACGGTAGCCAATGGCCCCCATGCTTTCTGCAAGTTTGACGAAGTCGGGGTTTGTAAAGTCGACGTATGCCGGGTGTCCGTAATGCATTTCTTGTTTCCACTTAATCAGGCCGTAACTGCTGTCGTTAAAAATAAGGGTGACAAAGTGAGAACCCAAGCGATGAGCCGTTTCAAATTCCTGACAATTCATTAAGAAACCGGCATCGCCCGTAATAGCCAATACTTTGCGGTCCGGATGGACCAAGTTGGCGGCAATGGCTCCGGGAACGGCAATGCCCATGGTGGCGAAGCCGTTGGAAATAATGCATGTATTGGGTTTATAGCAGTTGTAATGGCGAGCCGTCCAGACCTTGTTGGCTCCCACGTCGGTAATAACAATGTCATCAGGCCCCATGACTTCACGTGCGTCAATGAGGACTTTTTGGGGTTTCATGGGAAAGGATGTATCATTGCGATACTGTTCGTGTTCGGCAACCATTTTTTCACGAATCTTTAAGGCGTATGTCGGCTCAAGAAGACGAGCCGCCTTACTTATAATGCGATCGAGGGAATCGGTTATCTCGCCGACTACTTCCACTTCGGGTTGGTAGGTCTTATTAATGTCGGCCGGTAAGGAGTCGATATGAATAATATCGGCGTTATTGAGGTGCCATTTATTAGGGGCGTATTCAATAATATCGTAGCCTATACAAATAACCAAGCTGGCATTTTCCAGAACCTTTGTCTGATAGTCTTCCATAGGTATGCCGACTGTCCAGAGAGAATAAGGATTATCAAAGGGAATGGCACCTTTAGCCATCATCGTATTAATGACGGGAAGCTTCAACTTTTCAGCGAACTCCGTTAACTTGCGGGCCGCCTTATTACGGATAACGCCGCTACCGGCCAGGATGACGGGATTGCGAGCGTAGGAAATGAGTTTTGCCGCTTCTTCAATGGAGTATTCCGAAGCTGTTTCAGGCTTAATGGATTTATGGTGTAGCGGTCGTTCATTGTCGTCTACAGGCATCATCCCGATATTGACGGGCAAGTCGATAAAGGTAGCACCCGGTTTTTCGCGTTCCGCGTATTTAAAAGCCAGGCGCGTGATTTCGGCAATAGTATCGGGACGAACAACTGTATAAGCACGCCGCGTAATAGGTTCGAACATGGAACGCAGGTCAAGATACTGATGGGCCGTAATATGCATCTTATCCGTGCTGACCTGGCCGGAAATTGCTACTAAAGGGGCTCCGTCGCTGTCTGCATCGGCGACACCCGTAATCAGGTTTGTTGCACCGGGGCCCAAGGTAGCCATGCAGACGCCGGCTTGGCCTGTTAAACGACCGTATACATCGGCCATAAAGGACGCACCCTGTTCATGGCGTACTGTTATAAATTCGATCTTAGAGTGTTCCAAGGCATTCATGACAGCCAGATTTTCTTCACCGGGAATGCCGAAAATATAATGAACACCTTCTTCTTCCAGACATTCAACCAATAAATCGGCTGTATTTCTTTGTTTCTTTTTATCTGTCATTATGGGGCTCCTTTACGTTTTCCAGTTATGAAAATATTCCTTTTGATTATAGTACGCATAAGAGGGTTTGGCAATTTCGCAATATGAAAACAATATTCTTCATAAGAAGACAAAAGAAAAAGACCGTCATTGACGGTCTTTTTCTGCTTTTATCTGTACTGAAGTTTTTGTAATACTAAATCGGCCATGTGAGCACGGCCCTTGACAACATCATTACCCTTAGCAACCGATTGGGGGTAAAAGTGCTGTTTAAATTTCTTTTTTCCTACCTTCGATACGAGTTCTTTAAGCTGAATGGTTTGTTCGTCTACGTTATAAACGTATGTACATTGGTCTGTAGCGTCGCCGAAGGTTTCTTTGGTCTGGAAGGTAAGGATTCTCATACCGTTTTCCGTAGTAACCTTAGCGGAACTCATGTTAATAGCAATATTTTGGTTATATTGCCAAATCGCATCTTTTGCTGCGCAAACGGATACGGACATAGCTACCGCCATGGTCAGAGAAAGAAGAATTTTTTTTGCTTTCACGTGAAAACACCGCCTTTTTTATATGCTTATGCCTATTATATCATGGAAGGGAAGTACGAGGCTACCAAATGACTTTCCCTAATACATGGTCCAAGGGAACGGGACCGATGAAACGACTGTCCGTACTGTGATTACGGTTGTCACCCATGCAAAAGACGTAGCCTTGAGGGATAACTACTTCGCCTTCACGGCTGTAATCCATAGCTCCGTTTATATACGGTTCATCGAGAGGCTTACCGTTGCGCCAAACTTTGCCGTCGTGAAAGGCGAGTGTATCGCCGCCGCGACCGATGACTCTTTTAACCCATACATTACGAGTCTGCATGTTTTTATCAAAAAAGGCCAGATAGTTGTGCAAAGGCTCGACTGCATCGTCCATCCAAGTGCGGTCGTAGAGAACTCGGCTGTCGATAATTACGATATCGCCGTAATCAGGCTCGCGGCCCAGAATATGATCCCACTTTTCGACGACCAGATACTCGCCGTTATGCAGGGTGGGCACCATGGATTCGCCGGACACTCGTGTCGGTTGGACCACAAAAATATGAATAACCATAGCAATAGCCAAGGCAATGACTATAGAATAAATCCATTCGTAAATTTCCCGTATTAGCGTGTTCAATATAATACCTCCTTGCGTTCCGTTTCATTGTAGCAGAGGGCGGAAACAAAGTAAATGACCGATTAGGGTAAGAGCGAGTCGGTCAGGATATCAATTTCCGATTCACCGTAAATACGAACCCCCATATCGGATAAGGCTTGAGCCGTAACGCCCGAACGATTGGTTAAAGTGCCGCTGAAGGTACCGTCGTAAATACGTTTGAAGCCGCAAGAAGGTGATTTTTCTTTTAAAACGGCATAAGAGCAATTGTATAATTCAGCCAGTCTGCACGCCGTGCGGGCGCCGACCTCGAATTGTTCTGTTACATTTCGGTCGTCGCAAGTCTTCACTTGCTGACCGCAACGCTCTGCCGCCATGCGCGGTGTGGGCAAACCGCCGGCCTGCTCGGGACAACAGGGAATAAGTGTAATATCGGGTCTGTTAAAAAGCTTTGATATGGCGGGATAGTCCTTTATCTTTCCGTCGTACCGGCAATACAGTCCTATGAGACAGGCACTGATGAGAATGTTCATAAATCCTCCTTGGTATGAAGTCTCTTTAATATCATTATCATAGCACAAGATATGAGGAAAAGAATAAAACAAAAAAACGGCTTCAAGCATTAACTTGAAAAGCCGTCTGAAATGGTAGCATCAGCGTAATTCTACAGCCGCAATATTATCGCCGTCGATGGAGACTGTATTATCTCCTGTAAAAATATAATTTTTATGTCCGAAAAAGCAGGCGGAAAAATCGGTTGTTTCACTTATAGATGTATTGCCTTGTTTGCTCTTAATGGATTTCAAATTGGTAACGATAAGTTGAGGCCCGTTTTTTATGTAAATATAGGCATTCACAATATTCTCCTCCCTTCCGAAACAGTATATCATGACTGTCCGCTTCTTACGTGACGGTAAATAAACAGTACCATTACAAATATGTGTCAAAAAGGCCGAGAAAAAAGCGGCTGTCATAAAGACAACCGCTTCTATGGTGGACCATCAGGGGATCGAACCCTGGACACCCTGATTAAGAGTCAGGTGCTCTGCCAGCTGAGCTAATGGTCCATATTACGTGAACAAGTCACATGAGTTATATTACACTATGGATGGTTAAAAATCAAGAGGAAGAAAAAAATTTTGCAAACAGAAGGAGAATCTAGTCTTATTGATTTGACAAGGTATAAAACAGTATAATAATAAATACGGTTTTTATTTCGCAGTAGGGAGGCAGAATGTATGATTACATGTAACGGAAGCGGAAATCCCGATGCCGTCGTTCTAGGCACGGACCGTCGTTTACGTGCTTTATCGTTGGTAACGGAAGAAGAAGGAGCTTTAATTCGTGCTTATACGGATAAACATCCTTCGGCTATGAAGGCCGGTAATGTGAGTATTTTGCGTGCTCTTCAAGGCGATACGATAAAAACATATTTTCTTGCCGGAACGGAAGATGACTCTCAAGAACGCGGTACTTTTCGTGAATTCGACAGGGCTAAAAAGATTATGGCGGCGGCAATGAAAGAAGATGTAGGTGAGTTGGCCGTTTATATCGATACCCTTGATATGGATGTGGAAACTCTTATTGACGGATTGTTGTACGGTAATTATGAGTACAATCAATATAAGACCAAGTCGAAGTCGAAGGTGCTGAAAAACATCAATCTCATTACGTCCAGTTTAAAAAGTAAAGACTTTAATACCCTTTGTTATGTATATTCGTCCATTTATGAAGGTATTTATTTTGCCCGCGATCTGGTTAATATGCCGCCTAACGACATGACGCCCCGCAAGTTTGTAGATACGGCTACGGCCGTATGTACGGGTGACAACATTTTTGTCGAAGTGCTGAATAAGTGGAATTTGGAAAAACGCAATATGGGCGGTATTGTATCTGTCGGTAAGGGCAGTATGAATCCGCCGCAGCTATTGTCCGTAGCCTATACGGGGGATCCCGAAAGCCGCGATGTACTTGCCGTTGTCGGCAAGGGTATTACGTATGATTCGGGCGGCCTGTCCTTGAAAACCAGGGCAGGGCAATTAAACATGAAGTCCGACATGGCCGGTGCGGCAACGGCTTTGGGTATTATCCGGGCGCTCATGTTGCTGAAATATCCGGTCAATGTTCTGGCGGTTATGCCTTTGGCCGAAAATATTCCTTCAGGAATGTCTTATCATGTAGATGACGTGATTACCATGTTTGACGGTACGACAGTGGAAGTAAAGAATACGGATGCCGAAGGACGGCTTGTCTTGGCTGATGCCGTCTCTTACGCTCAGTCCAAAGGGGCTAAGCGGATTATCGACTTGGCTACTTTGACGGGGGCCTGTGTAACGGCGTTAGGCACGGTCAGAAGCGGCATGATCGGTAATGATCAGGATTTTATGAACCGCTTTTTTGCCGCCGCCGCACAGGTAAATGAAAAAGTGTGGCAGTTGCCGGCAGACGAAGAGTATGAACGACAATTAAAGAGCCGGGTCGCCGATATTTCCAATGTAGGCGGTCCTGAAGCGGGAGCTATTACGGCGGGACTGTTTATAAAACACTTTATTCAGGAAAACACGTCATGGATTCATTTGGACATTGCCGGGACGGCTTTTTGCGATAAAAAGGATGAAAACGGCTTCTACGGGGCGACGGGTGTCGGCATTAAATCCGTATTAAGACTCTTGCGAGGCGATAAATAATGTTTGTCGACTTACATGTACATACCGATTGTTCCGACGGCGTTTATTCACCTGAAGAGGTGACGGAAAAGGCCGCACGCGCCGGACTTTCGGCCATTTCCCTGACTGATCACGATACGTTAGCGGCTTATGACGGCACACATCGTTTAAATTCAGATATTCGCATTATTCCGGGTATTGAAATGAGTTCCGAATATGCCGACGGTGATGTTCATATTTTGGGCTATTATATTGATACGAAGAACGAAGAGTTACTTGAATATTGTCGTGACTTTTCTCTAAGACGGTTGAACAGAGCCGTACTTATGGCTCAAAAATGCTGTGAAGCCGGATATGATATTGATCCTTGCGAGGTTCGAACTTATGTTCAAAAGGGAGGTACGGTCGGACGCCCTCATTTGGCGCGTATGCTCATCAAAAAAGGGTATTTTACCGATATAAAGTCCGTTTTCGACACTCTTTTGTATCGTGGTGGACCGGCCTATGTACCTTATGAACGAAAAACTATAAATGAATGTATAAATCTGATTCATAAAGCCGGCGGTTGTGCCGTTTTGGCTCATCCGTCTCTGGTAAAAAAAGGATTGGCAGACGTGGAAGCACAGCCTTTTGACGGAATTGAAGTATACCATCCGAAAAACAAGGGTCGGTATGATGAATTTACGGCTTTGGCTGAAGACCGCAGGCTTCTTATAAGCGGTGGCTCGGACTTCCACGGTACGGCGGGACGATTCCCGGAGGAATTGGGGCTGTTTACCGTGCCGGCCGAAAAAGTAACGAATTTACTTGAGTATGAAGGGACTTGCAAAGCATGCAAACCATAGGATTTGTCGGACCGAGCGGCACGGGAAAAAGTCATCACGCTCTGGTTGTAGCATATGACAGAAAAATAGAGGCTATTATTGATGATGGTCTTCTTATCTATCGTAATCGAATTGTAGCAGGTCATTCGGCTAAGGACGATTCCAATCGTATGAAGGCTGTGCGGACGGCTATTTTCTCCGAAAAGGCGGATGCACAGGTCATGCGACTGGCACTGGCTCGAATCGAGACGGAGAAATTGCTTGTTTTAGGTACGTCGAAGCATATGATTGAACGAATTTGTGATGCTTTGAACCTGTCTTTTCCTGAAGAGTATATTCGTATTGAAGAAGTGTCGACACCGGAAGATATGGCCATAGCCAAAGAGCAACGTACGAAAGAGGGTCGGCATATCATTCCCGTACCGACTATGGAATTAAAAACTCATTTTCACGGATATTTACTGGATTCTGTGCGATCTTTATTTCGGCGCAACGGTGCCAAAGAAGAAACGGAATTTGAACACTCTGTGGTACGGCCCGTTTTCAGTTATTACGGAAAGTTGATTTTTTCCGACAAGGTTTTGTTGACGCTTGTACGCCATACTGTAAAAGAAGAGACGGGCATAGTAAAGCTTAATAAGTTGCGTATTCGTAAACACAAAGAGGAAGAAACGAACGGTCTTTCAGTTGATATGGCGTTGACGGTGCGTTATGGTGAGAATTTGAAAAGTTTAACATCCCGATTACAAAAAGCTGTAGAAAAAGAAATATCCTATACGACCGGCATGACTGTGGAAGTATTGAAAATCACCGTCCGAGATGTGGCCGTAGAATCGTGAAAAACGGGTCGGACCTTTCGTTGACAAGGGTTCGACCCGTTCTGTATAATAAATAAGGAAAGTCATGTGACTGACGGAAAGTGGAGTTAACCACGGGGAGCATGACCGATTACAGCCGACCGTCTGGGCATTTGGTTCCGGAGGTGTCGGTTTTTTTGTTTGTCTATTAAACGGGAGGTACAGATGAAAGAAATGACGTTGAAATACGGGTGTAACCCTAATCAAGGCGGTGCTCGTATTTATATGAACGACGGCAGTGATTTACCGATTGAGGTGATGAACGGACGACCGGGATATATTAATCTTCTCGATGCCTTCAACAGTTGGCAGTTGGTTAAAGAATTAAAAGAGGCTACCGGTTTACCGGCAGCGGCTTCTTTTAAGCATGTCAGCCCTGCCGGAGCAGCAGTGGCAACAGATATGAGTGATACGCTGAAAAAAATATATTATGTCGATGACCTCGAACTTTCGCCCTTGGCAACGGCTTATGCCTGTGCGCGAGGTGCCGATCGCATGAGTTCGTACGGCGATTTCGTAGCCTTATCCGATGAGTGTGACGCCCAAACGGCTACCTTGTTAAAGCGGGAAGTGTCGGACGGTGTCATTGCACCGGCATATACGGATGAAGCCTTGCGTATATTAAAGGAAAAAAGAAAGGGGACGTATTGTGTCCTGAAAATAGATCCCGCATATGTGCCGGCTGAAACGGAACACAAGGAAGTATTCGGCATCATGTTTGAACAGCATCGCAATAATGCGGTAATAACGACCGATTTGTTTAAGAATAGGCCGACAAAAAATAAAGATATCCCTGAAAAGGCACAAAGAGATTTACTTATTGCACTTATTACTCTTAAATATACGCAATCCAACTCGGTATGTTATGTTAAAGACGGCATGACTATCGGTGTAGGTGCAGGCCAGCAATCGCGAGTTCACTGCACTCGTTTGGCGGGTAATAAGGCGGATATTTGGTGGTTGCGTCAGCATCCCAAGGTATTGTCCCTGCCGTTTCGTG
>NZ_JAQCUN010000229.1:271-1225 GCF_027685385.1 Megasphaera sp. AF13-6AC | reverse complement strand
TTCGATTGGCATTTCACCCCTATCCACACCTCATCCAAAAGCTTTTCAACGCTCACTGGTTCGGTCCTCCACACATTTTTACCTGTGCTTCAACCTGGGCATGGATAGATCACTGTGGTTTCGGGTCTATTCCATCCGACTTATCGCCCTGTTCAGACTCGCTTTCGCTTCGGCTCCGCGTTTTCCGCTTAACCTCGCCGGATGAAATAACTCGCCGGTTCATTCTTCAATAGGCACGCCGTCGCACTCATACGGTGCTTCGACTGCTTGTAGACATACGGTTTCAGGTTCTCTTTCATTCCCCTCCCGGGGTTCTTTTCACCTTTCCCTCACGGTACTATGCGCTATCGGTCCATATCAGTATTTCGCCTTGGAGGGTGGTCCCCCCTGCTTCCCACAAGGTTCCTCGTGCCCCGTGGTACTCCGGATACTACCCCATACCCTTCTTTACGTCTACCGGGCTCTCACCGTCTCTGGCTCAGGTTCCCACCTGATTCGACTTCATCCAGGTACTTGTTGGTAGTCCTCAACCCCGGTGCGGTTTCCCGCTCCGGTTTGGGCTTTGCCCGCTTCGCTCGCCGCTACTGGGGGCATCTCTTTTGATTCCTCTTCCTCCGGCTACTTAGATGTTTCAGTTCACCGGGTGCCCTCCTCTCATACGAGAGGTGACAGTACTACTACTGCCGGGTTTCCCCATTCGGAAATCTGCGGGTCACTGGTTACTTGCACCTCACCGCAGCTTATCGCAGCTTATCGCGTCCTTCTTCGGCTGATATGGCCAAGGCATCCGCCGTACGCCCTTACTTACTTAACTTACCTTTTGAGTTTTCTAAGGTTTGAACTCTCTAATTTCTTAAAGAGGTCTTTTTGTTTCTTACGTTTTCATGTAGTTGTCAAGGTACAGGTGAAAGGATTGACCTTTCAAAACTAAACAATACAAATCCAATGCCACAG
>NZ_JAQCUN010000229.1:0-256 GCF_027685385.1 Megasphaera sp. AF13-6AC | reverse complement strand
GTGGTGGAGATGAGGAGAATCGAACTCCTGACCCCCTGCTTGCAAGGCAGGTGCTCTCCCAGCTGAGCTACACCCCCACATATTACCCGACATCCGCTTCATACAAAGCGTACTGTCCGAGCAATCGGAAAAGGCTCCTCGGTTGTCCGTACTCCTTAAAAGTTTCGGGTATACCGACTTGCCATGGTGGGCCTAGGTGGACTTGAACCACCGACCTCACGCTTATCAGGCGTGCGCTCTAACCAGCTGAGCTATA
>NZ_JAQCUN010000228.1:0-1241 GCF_027685385.1 Megasphaera sp. AF13-6AC | reverse complement strand
CGGACCGAGATGAAGCTATGGCCATGATGGAACGCGTGGGTCTGCAGGATCGGGCCAACCATCTACCCAGCCAGTTATCCGGCGGTGAACAGCAACGTGTATGCATTGCCCGCGCTTTGATTAATTATCCTGTCATCCTTTTGGCCGATGAACCGACAGGGAACTTGGATGAAGCCAATCAGAATTTGGTCATGAAGATTTTCCGTGAATTGCATGACGAAGGCCATACGATTATTACGGTAACCCACTCGGCAGATGTAGGCGCCCAGGCTCAACGCTGTGTTGTTATTGAACACGGCCATATGGTTACGAAAGAATAAGGAGAAGTCAATGAGTGTAAAAAAATATGCCCTCTTTCTTTGTGCCGCCTATGCGGCAACGCAGCTTCTGACAGGTTGCGGTAGTGAAGAGGCTCAACAGCCGGCGGAAAATAACAAGTCGCAAAATGCATCGTGCTGCGATTTGTCAAAGACCAAAGACGGTACGTATACAGCGGAAAGTTCCGTCGATAAGGTACATGGTAAGGCGGTCATTACTCTTACTATTAAGGACCATAAGATTACGGCCGTCGAATACAAGGGTATTGATAAGGACGGTACGACTGTGAAGGACGAAAACTACGGTAATGATAAGGATCCTACAAATGCGAAGAAAGCGAAGGTTGCTTATGAATCGCAACGAAAGTATGCGGATCAATTGCTGCAGAAGCAAAAACTTGGTCAGGTTGACGCCATTTCAGGAGCTACCATTAACTACGATCAGTTCGTAGAAGCTGTAAAGAAAGACCTGGAACAAGCCAATCAGTAATATAAAAACGGTGCAACTCATTGTCGAGTTGCACCGTTTTTTGTGTGCCTGTTAGAAACTGGGTAAA
Organism: Megasphaera sp. AF13-6AC; assembly: GCF_027685385.1. Taxonomy (NCBI): domain Bacteria; kingdom Bacillati; phylum Bacillota; class Negativicutes; order Veillonellales; family Veillonellaceae; genus Megasphaera; species Megasphaera sp. AF13-6AC. The sequence continues at coordinate 367 of NZ_JAQCUN010000228.1, read as the reverse complement.
ATAGCACCCTTGTATTTGTCTTCAATGAATTTCTTTACTTCAGGTGATTGGAGGGCCTTCAAAAGCTTTTGAATTTCCGGACGAGATTCGTCGCCTGCACGGATGGCAAGGATGTTGGCATACGGGGAATCCTTGGCTTCCAGGAAAAGAGAATCCTTCAAAGGATTGAGCCCCGCTTCGAGGGCGAAGTTCGTGTTGATTACGGCAATATCTACATCGTCGATGGCACGAGGTACCTGAGCCGCATCCAGCTCACTGAACTGTAATTGTTTCGGGTTGTCCGTAATATCCTGAACCGTACTGGAAACGGTGCCTCCGTCTTTCAATTTAATGAGTCCGGCAGCCTGTAAAATTAAAAGAGCGCGTC
>NZ_JAQCUN010000227.1:741-1241 GCF_027685385.1 Megasphaera sp. AF13-6AC | reverse complement strand
TTGGCATCGGTACCGTAAGCAATAGAGCTTGCGCCGCCGGCCGTACTGCGACTGCCGAAGGCTATACTGTCTACGCCTTTAGCATGAGCCGTCTGACCCAAGGCAATAGCACGATCGGCCGTAGCCTGCGTATTGTTTACACCGTCATAGGCGGCAATGGGAGTTCCCTTGGAATCATATTGTGTTTTCGGTGCTATGGTGCCGATGGCGATGGACTGATTGCCCGTAGCCGTAGACGAATGTCCCATAGCCAGACTGGCTTCACCCTTAGCTACGGCAGCCGTTCCGATAGCCGCCGCATACTTACCGCTTGCATAAGACTGACGCATCATGGCCAGGGAGTTAAATTCCGCAGCCTTGGCCCCGGCGCCGATGGCTACAGCGGCAATCTTTTCGGCAGACGCATAGGGGCCTACGGCAACAGCCAACGATCGAGCCCGCGAATAATCACCGAGTGCCGTACCGGATGCGGTCTGTACCTCAGGGTCATAAGCGTTGGC
>NZ_JAQCUN010000227.1:0-731 GCF_027685385.1 Megasphaera sp. AF13-6AC | reverse complement strand
TCGAGCCCGCGAATAATCACCGAGTGCCGTACCGGATGCGGTCTGTACCTCAGGGTCATAAGCGTTGGCGGCGTTACCGAGTGCAATACCGTACAAATGCGTCCCCGTATATAATTGATACCGACCTGTACCGTCCCACTGTAAGACTCCCGTATTGTCATAGGCCTTATTACCCGGTGTCCCGTAATCGTACATCTTCGTCGCCGTACCGCCTTCCAAGGCAGACATCCACCCGGATGATAAGCGAATGCCCGCACTTCTCGCAGGGTTGGGATCAGTCGGTCCCGGATCGTCAGTAACGGCAGCAAAGACGGGTACACAGCCGGTTAAAAATAAGACCGCCAAGGTTGAAATAAGCGTGTATCCTCTGTTTTTGGACGTTTCGGACTTAGTTTTTGAATGAGACTTTGCTATTTCCGAAGTAACAACATAACAGTTTCTGGCTTTGTTCCAAATAACTTTAAAAATCTTATTCATATCATGACCCCTTTTTCTAAAAAGTATTTTTATTTATGTACTTTTAAAGATCCGTACATATCCTCCTTCCCCTAGTACCCCAAAACACCTTCTATAAATTATCAATTCTTTCACATTATGATTACACATTCTATTTTGTTATGGCAATGCTTGAAGGTGAAATTATTACAATTCTGTTACATTTCCGTTTTTCGTTATTTTTTTGAAATATAAACGCATGTAAACACGTTATATCTGTAGTAGTACGAAAATTT
>NZ_JAQCUN010000226.1:0-1279 GCF_027685385.1 Megasphaera sp. AF13-6AC | reverse complement strand
GAATACGTCTTGCCTAAATGCGGTAAGAAATATACATCCGAAGAATTGGTCAACCACTGGAAATCCCTGGTCGAAAAATATCCTATTTATTCCATTGAAGACGGCCTGGATGAAGAAGACTGGGAAGGTTGGCAACATATGACGGAAGTACTCGGAGATAAGGTTCAACTCGTAGGCGACGACCTCTTCGTTACGAACACACAACGTCTTTCCAAGGGCATTGCTCAAGGCAGCGCTAACTCTATCCTTATTAAACTCAACCAGATCGGGTCCCTTACGGAAACGCTCGACGCCATTAAGATGGCTCATCACGCCGGCTTTACTGCCATCGTTTCCCACCGTTCCGGCGAAACGGAAGATACCACCATTGCCGACTTGGCAGTCGCTTTGAATGCGGACCAGATTAAAACCGGTGCTCCTAACCGAAGTGAACGCGTAGCTAAATACAACCGCTTGCTTCGCATTGAAGAAGAGCTGGGTGACAGTGCCGTATATCCGGGCTTCAACGCCTTCCAGCAAAAACACTAATACAAATAAAAAGACGTATGGCATTTGCCATACGTCTTTTTATATTCTCTAACAGAGTTCTCTTTTATCACCCACTTGTCTTGTACAAATCAACGTTGTACACAGGCCGCTTTCAGTATAGTGAGCCACCTCAAGCTTATATGAATCAGCTGTTCATACGATTGAAATATTCAATAGCCTTCGGACTGAATTCAATAAACGTATTGCCGTATGAGAAAGGACCCAGTTCATACGGCTGATATACGAGATTGATATATCCCCTGCCGATTAAGAAGTAGTTGTCCGATGCATAGTTTACATGCCATCCCCGTGGTAGATATGTTTTTTTACGAGTGCTCGTATAAAAGGAGAGGACCCCGTCTCGTACAGCAGTATCCAGTTGTTTGGCACTTGCAATTTTGACGTAGTTATATAAAGGAATCCGTTGGCCCGTTCTCTTGTCATATACCATGCCTTGGGTTCGATATGAGCCGTGAGCTGCCCCGGCACGATAATAATATGTTGTTAACAAGAGAGAAACTACGTCCTTATCTTCATAGGTTACTTTATAGCTTTGCGATACTTGATAGACATGATCCCTATAATAGGCATTCTTAGCTTCACCTACATAAGCGGAAATATCCGTATTAATAGCTGTCTGAGCTGCCGCATTTTCCGTATAAACGAGTGGATACTTCAAATCCATATTCATATCCGTTTGGCTGCCCGTCACTACTTCGGCATACGCCGGTAGGATCGCCAAGGTGCTTAA
>NZ_JAQCUN010000225.1:0-1281 GCF_027685385.1 Megasphaera sp. AF13-6AC | reverse complement strand
GCCCGCAAGGAATTGACTTCCAGGTTTGATTCCGTAACGCCCGAAGAATTTGCTTACGGTGAGCAGCAATTAAAGGAAGACGGAATTGAAGACGGGGAAATGCAGGATCGCATGGATGAACTGCTGAAACTCTTTGACGGAATTTTAAAAGGCAGAGAATGCGAAGAGTTGCCCGAAGGCCATCCTATCAGAACTTTTCTAGAGGAAAATAAGGCTATGGAAGGGCTGGTTTCGCGTATGAAGGCCTTATTGAAAAAAGATAAGTTTATTAAAAATGAGTGGCTGGAAGTCTATGACGGATTATTATTGTATCAACGCCATTTTGCCCGTAAACACAATCAGCTCTTTCCCGCATTGGAAGCCAAGGGGTTTGACAGACCGACAGCTATTATGTGGAGTTTTGACGATGCGGTTCGTAATGCCGTGACGAGAGGAAAACGACTCCTCGATACGGATCAGGATAAACTGTTCTTGGAACTTCAGCCTGAAGTAATTGATAAAATTGAAGATATTATGTTAAAAGAAAAGTCCATCCTTTACCCTACGGCCTTAAAGCTTTTGACGGAAGATGAATTCAGGCAAATGCGATTGGGTGAGGAAGAAGTCGGCTTTGCCAATATTGAAGCTCCGTCCGGATTTCTGCCTGAAAAAGAAGCAGCGTTACCGACTAATGCGGGTTTTGTGGGTGAACTTAATGATCTCTTACAAAAATACGGCGTTAAATCGTCGGCGGAAGATATTTTAGAGGTAGCTAACGGCAAATTGACATTGGAACAAATTAATTTAATTTACCGGCATATGCCTATGGATTTAACCTTTACAGATGAAAATGATATCGTTAAATTCTATACGGATACGAAAGAACGCATTTTCGATCGGTCTGCAGGGATTATTGGACGAGTGCTACAGAACTGCCATCCGCGTGAAGTGCGACCTATTGTTAATCGTGTCGTCGAATCCTTACGAAGCGGTGAAAAAGATAAGGTACAATTTACCTTAAAAAAGAAGGACCGAATCGTTCACATTGAGTATATCGGCGTTCATGACGAAAAAGGAAAGTTCCGGGGTGTTTTGGAAACTATGCAAGATGTGACTCCTTTCACGAAAGACGGAGAAAGCGTAGCGGCGGAAGAACGGAGAAATGAGATTATACAAAACTCTCAGGCCGGGAAAGAAGTTGCTGCAAGTGCTCCCGACAAGGGTGCCGAATTGACGACGTCTATAACTATGGCGGGTCTCTTTGACAAGTATCCGTATTTAAAAGAATGGTTCATCGCCTTG
>NZ_JAQCUN010000224.1:0-1297 GCF_027685385.1 Megasphaera sp. AF13-6AC | reverse complement strand
GTAAACGGACATAGGATTCACGACGAGCACGCGCATCCGCAACGGTCTTTTCATAGAGGGACTGTGCCAATTCGGGGAATCCTTTTGCCAAGGACGCATAACGAACTTCGCCTTCAAGGAATTCCTGGAACTTGCTGTAATCCGGTTCCTTAGAATCAAGGCTGAACGGATTCTTACCCTGTTCTTTGAGTTCCGGGTTGTAGCGATACATATCCCAGTAACCGCATGCAACTGCCAATTTTTCTTCTTCCTGGCTCTTGCCCATACCCTTACGAATACCGTGGTTAATGCACGGGCAATATGCGATGATTACGGACGGACCATGGTAAGCTTCAGCTTCGGTCATAGCCTTTACGAGCTGATTCTTATCGGCACCCATAGCAACCTGTGCTACGTATACATAACCGTAAGACATCATCATCATGCCGAGATCCTTTTTCTTCGTACGTTTACCGGAAGCGGCGAACTGCGCAATAGCAGCTGTCGGCGTAGCCTTGGAAGACTGACCGCCCGTATTGGAATAAACTTCCGTATCAAGGATGAGGATATTGACATCCTGATCCTGTGCGAGGACATGGTCTACACCACCGAAACCGATATCGTAGGACCAGCCGTCACCACCGAAGATCCAGTGCGAACGTTTTACAAGATATTGTTTGTTGTCGAGAAATGCTTCGAGAATCGGCTTGCCTGCAGCTTCTTTTTCAAGAAGTGCCGTTACTTTATCGGCACGTTCACGTGTGCCTTCGCCTTCAGCAAAGTTGGCAGCCCAATCGCTTAATGCCGCCTGAAGTTCGGGCGATGCAACGGCTTTGGCATCTTCTACTTTTGCAAGTAAGTCTCTGCGAACCTTATCAACACCTACGAACATACCGAAGCCGTATTCGGCAGCGTCTTCAAAGAGGCTGTTTGCCCATGCGGGACCGTGACCCTTTGCATCTGTCGTATACGGAGCAACCGGAGCAGAACCGCCGTAAATGGAGGAACAACCTGTTGCATTGGCAATCATCATGCGATCACCGAAGAGCTGTGTCGTCAATTTAACATACGGAGTTTCGCCGCAACCGGCACAAGCACCGGAGAATTCGAAGAGAGGTTGTTCAAACTGCGAACCGATAACCGATTTCTTGTTCTGCGGATTTGCTTTCGGTGCCACTTCTTCCGTACCATAATACCAGAGGTCCATCTTGGCACGTTCTTCTTCCGTATTCGGAACCATTGTCAATGCCTTAGCCGGGCAGACATTTGCACAGCTACCGCATTCGAGGCAGTCGAGTTGGTCAACTACGATCGTAAA
>NZ_JAQCUN010000223.1:258-1297 GCF_027685385.1 Megasphaera sp. AF13-6AC | reverse complement strand
GTGCGGAAACCGAACACGACACTTTTCAAATGTCGGCAAGGTCTTATCGGCATCACACATGGGGTCCCCCGGTCCGGCAATACCGATAACCGAAATATCCTGTCTGTCCTTAAAAAGTTTTTCCAAATAAGTCACGGCCTCGTCAGGTGTGTACACCTTCTGCGTAACGCCGGGACGATTTTCATTAGCGCAGTCGTACATACGATTGCAAAAGTTACATTGAATATTGCAATTCGGGGCTACCGGTAAATGAACACGCCCCCAATTAGCCGAAGCCCCTTTGTTGAAGCAGGGATGATTATTTAAAAAGCTTTGTGTATGTACGTCCATTACTGTTTACCTTTCCGCCCGAATTTAATAGCGTTCTTATGGCAAACATTCAAGCAATCCCCGCAGTTCGTGCAGTTCATTTCGTCAGGACGCGTACCCATATCACACTTACGCAGGCAAGCATCACAGTTGTCACAGGCATCGGTCTTGAAAATGCGGAATATGGAAATCTTGCGTATCAATTCCATGGCCCCGCCGACAGGACAAATAAACCGACACCAGAAATTCGAAATAATGAGCGATGCCGCAATAAGTGCTACGACGATAACCGTACGAACAGCCCAATACCAATCGGCAAAGCGAATGGACATAATAAGCGAGTTAAAGTATTCATCACTCGTACGAATAGGTATCATAACGCGCGGGTTGTCATAAATGAAATATACACCCAGTCCGATTAAAATCGTAACAACCATCCCCAACTGAGCCCATCTCATCTTTTTGTTGCGTATCTTCAGCTTCGTAATTGCTACCTTACCGAGCATTTGATTGACAAAACCGCTCGGGCAAAGCCAACCGCAAAAAGCTCGTCCCAGGAAGATAGCCAACAAAGGAATGAACAACCAGAACCCGAAGAAGTAGGCTGTAATACGCCCCCAACAGGTGATTACGGGACATCGTTCACAGTTGACAAAGGGAACGATGAAGGGACATCGGAAAATTCCGTAGTATATCCACTTACCCATGACGGCCAAGAATATAAGTTGTA
>NZ_JAQCUN010000223.1:0-248 GCF_027685385.1 Megasphaera sp. AF13-6AC | reverse complement strand
AAGAATATAAGTTGTACCAAATGCCGTAACTTCGGTAAGTAGAATTCTTTTTTCTGTGCACTTGTATTATTGGACATCTTTTACGCCGAACCTTTCTATTAAGTCTAAGCCTCGTGCTGAATGGACGGATGTGAAACCGTTTCTTTCCAGTATTTCCTGACCGTCGGAACGGACGAAATCCGAATAGTCTTCAGCCAACTTTTCATCCTTTACATACTTCATTACATTGAGAGTAAAGGTAAGAGGTG
>NZ_JAQCUN010000222.1:0-1299 GCF_027685385.1 Megasphaera sp. AF13-6AC | reverse complement strand
GGTCGCAAGCTGACATTGAGATCTACGTTTATTGTCGGATTTCCGGGAGAAACGGAAGAAGAGTTTCAGGAACTGTGCGACTTTGTGGAACGGACGAAGTTCGATGCCGTCGGTGTTTTCACCTATTCACAGGAAGAAGGGACTCCCGCAGCGGCTATGGCCGACCAGATTCCCGAAGAGGTGAAGGAAGAACGATATCATAGGCTTATGGCTATTCAAGCCAAGGTGTCGGAAGAACGAAATCGCAACCTGGAAGGCTCCGTCCATCCTTTTATCGTTGAGGAATTGACGGACGAAAGCGGTTATTTGCAGGCTGTCGGTCGTCTGGATATTCAGGCTCCCGAAGTAGACGGTTTGACGTATGTAGAAGACGCAAAAGGACTAAAAGAAGGAGACATCATTCCCGTACGCGTTGTTCAAGGGTTTGCCTATGATGTCATTGCTGAACGCATTTAATATCGAGGTGTAAGCTGTGCTGGTTGAATTGGTAACGACCGGGTCGGAACTCTTGCTCGGTGAAATAAGCAATGTAGATGTTCAATATTTATCACAACAGCTTAATACGATGGGGTATTCCGTTATTTACCATACGACGGTAGGCGACAATCCTCAGCGTATGAAGCAGGTTCTGGAAACAGCTCTGGGTCGTGCCGATATGGTTATAACGACAGGCGGTCTCGGACCGACACAGGGCGATATGACGAAAATCATCGGTGCCGAAGTGACGGATACACCTCTTGAGTTTCGTGAAGACGTAATGGAAGGTGTCGTTGCGTGGATTAAACTTCGTCATCCTGAGCGGGATTTGACGGAAAACCAGCGCCGCCAAGCCATGATCCCCAAAGGTGCGGATGTCTTGACCAACGAGGCGGGGACGGCACCGGGAACGGCTTTGTACAAGGGCGGCAAGGTTCTCATTCACTTGCCGGGACCGCCGTCGGAAATGAAGTGGGTTTTCGATCATAGCGTAAAGCCGTGGCTATATGAACGTTTCGGGTCACAAGGCTACATTTACTCGTCGTATATGAGAATTTACGATATGGGTGAAGCACGCATTGAAGAAACGATTATGGATCTTGTCAAGAACCAGTCGGAGCCGACTTTGGCCATGTATGCCCGCATCGGTTATGTGGAAATCCGTATTACGGCTAAGGGAGAGACAAAAGAAGCCGCTCAAAACCTTGTCGAACCGATGAAAGAAAAGTTGGCTGAACGGTTGGGAGATGTTATTATTACGTACGATGACGAACCGATTGCGGCGGCTTTGGGACGAACGGCCCGTAAAAAAGGGTTGACCGT
>NZ_JAQCUN010000221.1:0-1325 GCF_027685385.1 Megasphaera sp. AF13-6AC | reverse complement strand
GAGGCGGAACGTCGTTATGCCGAATCCTTGCAAGGTCGGGGATTTATGGGAACGCGAATTTCCGGATTTTCGCGCTTGGCACGACAGGTGACACAGGGGGGCAGCGGCGATACGGTCGTGTTGAACGACTTCGATAAACGCCTTGTGTTACGACGACTGGCAGATGCTTGGGCGCCGTCATTTACAGTTTTGCAACAAGCCATGAGACAGCCGGGTTTTGCGGCAACGGCCTCCGCCTTTATTACGGAATGTCGGTCTTTCGGTATTGATGCCGAAACGTTGAAGAACGCCGGTAAAGCCTTAGAGACAGGGGTACTGAAACAAAAGATTTCCGATATTTCTCTGTTGTATGAAAAGTATGATGAATACTTACAGACACGTTTCGGATCAACTCGTGATTTGCTGACGGCACTGGCTGAAGATGCATGTCGTGATGAATTCCTTCAAGGAGCATATATTTGGATCGACGGATTTCAGTGGTTTACGCCACAACAGATGCAAGTCATACAGGCTCTTGCACGTTGTGCCGAAGAGACGGTCATTACTTTGACGATGAATCCTGAAGCCTTAGACGGACAACAGCGGGAAACCGCATTGCATCGTCGTGCTTATGAGGCTTATGAGTCCCTATGTCGACTCTTTCCGGCTGTGCAGGTTCGAGCCGTAGGCGACAGCGTATATTCAACGTTGCGAGCTTTTCGCGATGACTTTTTTTCGACAGTACCGAAATTTCGAGATGCATCTGTAGAATGGATAAGAGCCGTACAATGTAACACTCGTTATGAAGAAGTGCGATATGTGGCCGGACAGATTTGTCATCTGTTGCGCCAAGGCAGGCGGCTAAAGGATATTACTGTCATTACGCGTACGTCCGACCCGTATAATCGTATTTGTAAACAAGTATTTGCAGAATACGGCCTGCCCTGCTTTACGGACTATAGACGCCCCATGACTACGCACCCGTATGTGGAAGCTGTAACGGCTGTTCGGGAAATTTTGTTTTCCCATCTTAATAATGATGCTCTATTTCGCCTGTTAAAAACGGATTTACTGCCCTTTTCGCGGCGTGAAGCAGATGACTTGGAGAACTACAGCCTTGCAGCGGGAATCAGGCCTCTGCGCTGGATAAAAGACGAAGATTTTACATATATGCCCGAACGATTGCGGAATCAGTGCGGAGATTTGTCGTATATAAACGATATTCGGCACCGGATTTTTCACGTTCTGGAGCCGCTGCTTCCCTTCCGGGGAGAAAAGAAGCCTCTTTATGAATGGGCCGGAATTTTATGGCAATGGACCTATGATACGCAGATGCAAAGTCTGTT
>NZ_JAQCUN010000220.1:0-1334 GCF_027685385.1 Megasphaera sp. AF13-6AC | reverse complement strand
TCAGTACGGCGATAACTTCGACGGCGCTCAACTCAAATTCGCTAATAAGCACATGGCTGCAACGGCAGGCTATGGTAAATTTAAAGAAGGCCTCTTGAACGATACGAAGACGGCTTACGGCGAATTGGAAGGCTTCTTCGGCGGCGGCTCTGTAGCAGGCTCTGCTGTAGGTGCATTCTACAACAACTTCAATAAGGGTACTGGTGCAGTAGCTCCGGATGATCTCTGGGGTGCATATACGTCCTTGAACTTCGCTAAGAAATTCAACTTCTTGGGCGAATACCAGAAGGTTAATAACCCCGGTACGTCAACGGATGCTGACGTATACTACGGCAAACTCCAGTACGGTAAAGCTCTCTTCGCTCAGCCGAAGACTTGGGACCTCTGGGTTGACTATGTAAACATCGACAAGAACGGTGTATACGGTTCTACGGGCAACTGGAGAACGGATAGCCTCCTCGGTATCGGTACCGGTAACGCTGTTAAAGGCTGGGGCGTAGGTGCTGACTATGCATTCGCTAAGAACGCACAGTTACAGGTATTCCAGACTTTCAACTCCAAGACGAAAGCTAACCAGGATATCGACGAACTCACCCGTGCACAGTTCGTATTCGTATTCTAATCAATACGGTTATCAACAAGACCTCTCTTCGAGAGGTCTTGTTTTTTTGCGTGCGAAAGTGACAAGTAGACGAGTGGTGTAGCTTTAAGGAATAATCATATTAGGAGAATTTTACAAATTTCCCTTATATGATTATCAAGCGATAACACCCTAAGAAGTGAAATTTTTGCCGGAAAACCTGGTCTTACAGGTAAATATCTTCTTATTATGTATAAAACTTTACAATTCTTTTAAGTACCGAAAGTCGCTTAAATACCGACTTTTATGAGGATACTATGGGATAATATGCAGATATAATAGGATAAAATCTGATTTTTCTGTCACAAAATGTATACGAAGATGAAAACTTAAAAGTGTTGACGAGTTTTCAAATCGGGGGTATACTCATGTCAAGTTCAGAGATGAAGTGCTTCGGAACTGAACTTACAAGAGAAAATACAGTGCCGGGTAAGACGGGAAACGAGAGGAAACATGGACAACTCGCCGAGACCCCTTGAAGGCAAGGTATATTTCTCCGATTACAATAATTGCAAACTTATGCATTTACAGAAGGAGAGATTATTATGAACAAAAAACTTTTAGCAACTTTAGTTGCGACCATGGCAGTAGGCACGACAGCTTTTGCTGCAAACCCGTTCCAGGATGTTCCTCAAGACAGCTGGGCATATAATTCCGTAGTAGAGTTGGCCAACTCCGGTATCATCCAGGGTGT
>NZ_JAQCUN010000022.1:0-15130 GCF_027685385.1 Megasphaera sp. AF13-6AC | reverse complement strand
CGAACTCATTCCCAAAAAGTAGCTTAATTATATCTGTCCAAGAAAATGGGTGCAGATCAATTGTGCAGAACCTTCTTTTTATGCTCGTTTTGATGAGAAGTTGCTGAACCAGGCCTTGATACCTTCTTTAGGATATACGCCTATCATGGTGTGTTGTAAAGCCTCGCGTACTTCTGCTTCATTTTCTAAAGGATAGATGGACTTATATTCGTCGTATACTTCCCAGAAATCTCGCATATGCAGATTGGCATACGTATCGCCGTATACTTTAAAGCACGAATCACAGAGCGTAATAAATACGGCTTCTTCTTCCTGTTGAGTTGCATCGTCAAGTCCGCAGCAACGAGTATATAAATTGATATTGCCGAAGAGCTTGTGCAGATAATCGTAGACTTTTGATGTCATCTTGGGCTCTAATTGAAGCAGTTTACAGCCGGGAGCAAAATAAATAGGAAATTGGGTTAAGTTATCTAATGTATCCATTTTCAGCACCTCTTTTTAATAAATAATGATTCTTTAAATAGAATATATCATAATGAATGAGTTTCTTCAATTTTTGCAATTAAGAGCGTTAATAAGAGTCTTTCTCTTTTATAAAAAAGCAAAAATCTGTTGAATATCTTTATAAAGAAGTTCTCTCACACTGCAAACTATATTTATCTTAAAAATATGATAATAAATATTAATTAATAATAAAAAACAAGAAAAATAAGTAAGTTGATTGCAAAAAAAGCAACATTATTAACCATCTCTTGCTGTGGTTGCAATGTGTTATAATATAAACCGGCAGTATGAAAGGGGCGATTTTATAAAAATTTGCCCGTTATATGTTGCGGAAAGAGAGTTGACAAAGTGATTACAAAAAAGAAAAAACAAGAGATGTTGCAGCGCTTTCAAGATACATACGGAATCATGAAGCCTGCACTTATATATCAGTCGCCTTTTGAACTTTTGGTGGCTGTTGTCTTATCGGCTCAGTGTACGGATGAACGCGTGAATATTGTAACTGCCGGGCTGTTTCCGGAATACGCTTCTCCCGAAAAAATGTTGACCTTGGGAATTGACGGGCTGGAAGAAAAAATAAAGACTTGCGGTCTTTATCACAGCAAGGCCAAGAACCTATCGGCAACCTGTCGTATTTTATGTGAAGAGTATCAGGGGAAAGTGCCTAAGACCTTTGATGAATTAGTGAAACTTCCCGGTGTAGGACGTAAGACGGCCAATGTGCTTGTCAGCGTTCTTTACGATACGCCGGCTATTGCTGTGGATACTCATGTGTTTCGTGTTGCCAATCGTATGCAGCTGGCTGTCGGTACGACGCCCGACAGTGTGGAAAAGGGTCTGCAAAAAGCCATCCCCGTTGAATGGTGGAGCCGGGCTCATCATTGGCTGATCTGGCACGGCAGGAGAATTTGCAAGGCTCGTAAACCCTTATGTGAGGATTGCTTCCAAAACGATATCTGTCCGTCGTCAACTGTGAGAGTTCGTTCCATTCATTGACAGGGAAAAAGAACATAGAGTAAGATAAAGACATCCTGTTAGACAGACGGTCAAGCAAGAAATATCTCTTACGGAGGTTTATGCTATGAGCTTACGGTATGTCAAAGGCAGTTATATGGATGAGATTCTCGTCAACGGGAATCCCGTACTGGTCGTTCTTGAAGGCTTGGAAGAAGGTAAGGAAAAAGAGGCACGTCGATACGGTAAGAGCGTATGGGAATGGATACTTGCACATCGACCGCGCGTAGCGGCTCATGCACCGCTTATTGCCAAGTTTAAAAATGAACATTGGCTGAATGACGGTGAGCCGGAAATGACGGCCGAGCAAATTCGTGCCAGCCTGGAACGGATTAATTCTGTTTATATGACTTATAACGGAGACTTTGATGTCTTTTTTGCGACTAACGAAATTTTTGATAATCGTGCCGTCGTAATTACGATGGGTAAGGATTTCCAATTTAAGCAATTACGTCTGTTATAGTGATTGTAGACGTGCCGATTATATGCTATAATACAACAGATATTGATAGCGAGGTGAACCGATATGGCAAAACACATTATTACCATTAATACCGAATCCATTCAGAAGACGGCTCAACATGCAGGTTGCAGCGAATGCCAAACATCCTGCCAGTCCGCATGCAAAACGTCTTGCACTGTAGGTAACCAGGTTTGCACAAAATAAGTAATTAAGAGGGGACACCCTTTACCGACCAGGTAAAGGGTATTCTTTTTATGTGGAGGAAAAATGGCGGAAAAGATTCAACCCATGATTCATAAATATATTATGAAAGGGTTATATATGTTACTCGATGTTAACAGCGGTATTGTCAATGTAATCGATAAGCTGGCTTACGATGTTTTGGATACGTATAAGGGTAACAATAAAGAAGCGGTGTATACTGCCCTTGAAGGAACGTATACACGCGATGAACTAACGGAAACGATGGACGAACTTGACGAGTTGATTAAGGCGGAAATGCTTTTTGCGCCCATGTGCGAGTCTTTTAAGGTCGTAGCCGATGAAAAACCGGTTGTAAAATCCTTATGCCTGAATATAGCTCATGATTGCAATCTTCGTTGTAAATACTGTTTTGCATCTCAAGGCGATTATGACACGAATAAACGAGAATTAATGAGTTTTGATGTGGCTAAAAGAGCTATCGATCTGCTGATTGAAAGTTCGGCAGGCAAGCGGCAGCATTGTGAAGTGGATTTTTTCGGCGGCGAACCGCTTATGAATTTCGGGGTCGTCAAACAGACCATTGAATATATACGAAAACAGGAAAAGTTGCATAATAAGGTATTTAAACTTTCTCTGACGACAAACGGGCTTTTATTGGATGAAGAAAAAATTACATATTTAACAGATAATCATATCAGTCTGATTCTCAGCCTGGACGGTCGAGAGGATGTTCATAATCGTATGCGTCCCGATGCAGGCGGTCACGGCTCTTATAAAAGAATTGTTAAGAACCTGCAACATGCCGTATCCGGAAGAAACGGGGAAGAATATTATGTGCGCGGTACGTATACGAAATATAACCTTGATTTCACGGCTGATGTAGAGCATATGGCAGATTTGGGTTTTGACGGCCTGTCCATGGAGCCGGTTGTCGGCGATGACCTGTCGTATGCTATTGACGAGTCGGATTTAAAACGTATCGATGAAGAATACGAAAATTTGACGGATTTTTATTTGGAACGCTATTTCAGTAGCCGCCCCGTTATTTACTATCACTTCATTATGGACTTATATCGAGGCCCCTGTATTGCCAAGCGTTTGCGCGGTTGCGGTGCAGGCCATGAGTATATGTGCGTGGTTCCGAACGGAGATATATATCCCTGTCATCAGTTTGTCGGACAGGAAGAATATGCTATCGGCAGTGTATACGACGGCATAACGAATACGGAACTGCCCCGCTTATTCCGAGATATGCATGTACTCAATAAACCGACATGTTGCAAGTGTTGGGCTAAATTTTTCTGCAGCGGCGGCTGTCATGCCAATAACATTAAGTACGGCGGCAGTATAGACACGCCTTATGAGTTGGGCTGTAAGATTCAGAAAAAGCGTATTGAATGTGCCATGTATATTCAAGCTTTGATTGCTGTGAAAAAGCGGGAGGGAGAAAAAGCCGGTGAGTAAAATACGATTCTTTTTATGGATAGTCGTATATGCATATTTAATCTATGCACTTATCAAAGACGGTCCTTCGTCGCTTGTAGTCGGGCTCTTGATTTTAGCAACCCTGACAGTAATCATGCAGGTATGGCTCCATAGCGAAAAACGACGGAAATTACGTGAAAAATATGGAATGGACAAAGAAAAAGACGTGTGAAATGAATACGGTTCTTAAAATACACTAAAAAGGTTGACTTTGTAAAAACGATGGAGTAATCTAAGTGTAGTAAAAAAGTATGATTTAAAAGTTTATACAGGAGTGATTGATAATGAGTGAATTATTACGTGTAGAGAACCTGAAGGTAACCGTTGACGGTAAAGAAATCCTCAAGGGTCTCGACTTAGTGATTAATAAAGGTGAAACTCACGTCATTATGGGTTCCAACGGGGCCGGTAAGTCGACACTGTTTCATTCGATTATGGGGAATCCTTCGTATACCGTGACAGACGGTCATATTTTTTTTGAAGGACAGGATATTACACATATGCCCGTAAATGAACGTGCTAAACTCGGTATTTTTATGGCATTTCAGAACCCTATTGCCGTTAAAGGCATCAGCGTAGAAAACTTTATCCGCAATGCCAAGAGTACGATTACGGGAGAAACTCAACGAATTATGCCTTTTCGTAAAAAATTACGTGCTCAAATGGAAGAATTGCGTATGGATAAGTCTTATGCGGAACGGTATGTAAATGACGGTTTTTCCGGCGGAGAACGAAAGAAGACGGAAATCCTGCAGATGACCCTGTTGGAACCGAAATTGACCATGTTGGATGAAATCGATTCGGGGCTTGATGTCGATGCGGTTCGCGTTGTTTCCGACAGAGTTGCTGCTTATCACAATGGGGAAAATGCCGTTCTCGTCATTACGCATCACAGCGAAATTTTGCAAAGCCTGAAACCCGATTTCGTCCATGTTCTCATTGACGGAAAGATTGTGAAAAACGGTGATGCTTCCCTGATTGATGACATCGAAGCGAACGGGTACGATGTATATCGTACACAGGCTAAATAGGGGGCATTGTCCATGGCTGAAGAAAAAAGATTTGCCAAAGAACGGGAAAAGATAGAGTCTTTTTCCGACTTTAGCAATGTATATAACTTTAAAAAAGATTTCAAATATTCATATAAGACCGATGCGGGCCTTACTGAAGAAATAGTTCGGGAAATTTCGGCACAAAAGGACGAACCCGAATGGATGCTTCAGGCACGCCTGAAGTCGCTTGAACTCTTTTATAAAATAGATTACCCCACATGGGGGCCTGACATCAGCGAACTGCAAATGGACAACATCGTTACATATGTGCGTCCCGATGCGGGGTTGAAAGCTGATTGGAATGAAGTGCCCGAAGACATTAAGGATACCTTCGATCGACTCGGTATACCCGAAGCGGAAAAGACATCTTTAGCCGGTGTGGGGGCTCAGTACGATTCGGAAGTGGTGTATCACAGCATTCAGGAAGAATTGGTCAAACAAGGTGTAGTTTATACTGATTTTGATACGGCTCTGAAAGAACATGAAGATATTGTGCGCAAGCACTTTATGAAGCTCATACCGCCGACAGACCATAAGTTTGCGGCCCTGCACGGTGCCGTTTGGTCGGGTGGCTCCTTCGTTTACGTGCCTGAAGGAGTCCAAGTGGATATTCCCTTGCAAAGTTATTTCCGTCTGAATGCTCCCGGCGCAGGACAGTTCGAACATACGATGATCATTGTAGAAAAAGGGGCAAAGGTTCACTTTATTGAAGGGTGTTCCGCACCTAAGTACAATGTAGCCAATTTGCATGCCGGGGCGGTAGAACTCTTTATCGGCGATGATGCGACCTTGACTTATTCGACGATTGAGAACTGGTCAAAAAACATGTACAACATGAACACGAAGCGCTCCATTGTCGGTAAGAACGGAACGATGAACTGGGTAACGGGTTCTTTCGGATCTCATACATCTTGCCTGTATCCTATGACGATTTTACAGGGAGAAGGAGCTCATTGCGAATTTACGGGCGTTACCTTTGCCGGTAAGGGGCAGTATTTAGATACGGGGTCCAAGGTGGTTCATAACGCACCGAATACGACGAGTAATATCGACTCCAAGTCCTTGTCAAAAAGCGGCGGTGTCTGTATCTATCGCGGCAGTGTCGTAATTAACGAAAAGGCGGAAGGTGCCAAGTCCAATGTAAGTTGTGAATCGCTTATGTTGGATGAAATTTCTCAGTCCGATACGATTCCGGCTATTGTTGTTAAAAATGATAATATCGACTTGGGTCACGAAGCTAAAATCGGTAGAATTTCCGATGAAGCCGTTTACTATCTCATGAGTCGCGGTCTTAGTGAAGATGAAGCCAGAGCCATGCTTGTGCGCGGTTTTGTTGAACCCGTTTCCAAAGCTTTGCCTTTGGAATATGCCGTGGAAATGAATAACTTAATTAATCTGGAGCTGAAAGGCTCGTTAAAATAAAGGAGGGTAATGATGAGTAAAGAATTATACAATGAATTGCCTCGTCCTACCTTCCGTTGGATGAAGGTCAATCATTTAGAACTAGACGGATTGAACGCCCCTTATTTGCCGTCAGTAGATATTGAACATACCGTGTCCGGCGATACGCAGGTTACCTTTTATCAAGGCAACGGACTTGACGATTTGGACGGCTTTGAAGGGGCTTCTCCCGAATCGTTGCGAGATGCTGTCAATCACAGCATGAACGGGTGCCTCATTCATGCACCTAAGGGTAGCAAAGGAACAGTTCGCCTGATTTATCGTGTAGAAGACGCGGTGCCGAATCTTACGGCACAACTTAAAATTGAAGCTAAAGAAGGTAGCGAAACGGAAGTATATCTTCTCTTTGAAGGAGATGTTCCGACAGGCAGTGTTAACATAGCCGAATATATTGAAGCCGAAAAAGATGCCAAAGTTACGATTAAAAAGATCCAATTCAACGGTGATTCCGTACGTCATATAGAACATCGTTGTGTCCGTGCCGCTGCAGAAAGTGAAGTTCGTTTTGTCAGCGCCGAAATGGGCGGGGCGCAGACAATTTTATATTATAAAGTCGATTTGGACGGAGAAAAAAGCAAGTTCGTCAATCATGCCATGTATGTAGGTTATGATCAGCAGGTTTTGGATTTCTCTTACTGGGTCTTGCAAAAAGGCCGGAAATCTTATGCCGATATTTTGACGACAGGAGCCTTAACGGATACGTCAAAGAAAAACTTCCGCGGTACGCTTGACTTTTTACGCGGTTGCAGCAAATCCGTCGGTTCGGAAACGGACGAATGCCTGTTGCTCAGTCCGAAAGTACATTCCGTATCGTTACCGCTTCTTTTGTGTAAAGAAGATGATGTAGAAGGTAATCATGCCAGCAGTGCCGGGCAAATCGACAAGGACATGCTTTATTATTTAATGAGCCGCGGATTCAGCGAAAAAGGAGCTCAACTGATTATTGTAGAATCGAATATTCGTCCCGTTATTGATGAACTGGGCGATGAAGAGTTGATTGCGCGAGTTCTTGACAGAGCCCGTGAAAAAATGCAGAAATACGAATAGAAAGGTGAGGGGTATGACAACAATTCGCGAAGATTTTCCGATTTTAAGCAAAGAACATAACGGGCATAAGCTCGTTTACTTCGACAATGCGGCGACGACGCAGAAACCGAAGCAGGTTATTCAGGCTATTGTCGACTTGTTGGAACATCATAACGGCAATCCGCACAGAGGGGCTCATATTCTCAGTGTAGAAGCCTCTCAATTATATGATGATGCCCGTGAAGCCGTACGCGAGCTGATCAATGCCAAGTACAGCGAAGAAGTGGTTTTCGTCCGTAATGCGACGGAAGGCCTGAATCTCATTGCCAGAAGCTATGCGGAAACGCATTTGAAGAAAGGCGATAAAATCGTCATCCCCATTTCGGAACACCATGCAAATCTGGTAACGTGGCAACGCGTCTGTCGTGTAACCGGTGCGGAATTGGTCTACATGTATTTGGACAAAGAAGGTCATTTTACGGATGAAGATTTAGCTAAGATCGATGATCGTACGAAAATCGTATCCTTTGCGGCTGTAAGCAATGTATTGGGTATGAAACGGCCCGTAAAAGAATTGGTGGCCCGGGCTCATGCAGTAGGAGCCGTGGCTATTGTCGATGCGGCTCAGGCTATTCCTCATATGAAGTGTGATGTTCAAGACTGGGATTGCGATTTTCTTGTTTTCTCAGGTCATAAAATGTTGGCTTCGGCGGGAACGGGTGTCCTTTACGGTAAGCGCGATTTACTGAATGATATGGAACCTTTCCTTTTGGGCGGCGACATGATTGAATATGTACAAGAACAGACGACGACGTTCAATGTCTTGCCTTTCAAGTTTGAAGCCGGTACGGAAAATGTGGAAGGTGCCGTTGCCTTGCATGCGGCTATTAAATATTTGAACAACTGCGGATGGGACAAGATAGAAGAACATGAATATGAACTGACTAAGCGTTGTCTCGAAGGTATGAAAAAACTGCCGTACATTCATATCATCGGCTCGACCGATGCAAACGAAAAAACGGGAGTTATCGCCTTTACGATTGACGGAGTTCATCCTCACGATGCGGCCACCATTCTTGACAGCTACGGAATTGCCATCCGCTCGGGCCATCATTGTGCACAGCCTTACGGTGCTTATATTAAGGCGGAAGCTTCTAATCGTGTCAGCTTCTATATTTACAATACGCCGGAAGAAGTGGATTATTTCCTGGAAGTATTGCCCCTTGTTCGTAAGCAAATGGGCTTTAAGGACTAAAGGAGAGGCAAATGACAATGGAAATGGATCAACTGTATTCCGATATTATTCTGGAACACAATCAGACACAGGAAAACAAACATGAATTAGCCGATGCGACTCTTTCCGAACACGGGCATAATCCCAGCTGCGGTGACGATATTACGTTACAGGTTAAAATAGTCGACGGTATTGTTAAAGACGCTGCTTATACGGGTCACGGCTGTGCTATCAGTCAGGCGTCGGCGGATATGATGATTGACGTTATTAAGGGAAAAACCGTGGCCGAAGCCTTGCGACTTACGGAACTTTTTTTGAATATGATTAAAAGAGAAGTTACGGATGATGACGAACTGGAAGAGTTGGAAGACGCTATTGCACTTAAAAATATTTCCAACATGCCGGCTCGCGTTAAATGTGCCGTCTTGGCTTGGCATACGTTGAAAGAAGCGTTAGCTAAAGAAGAAAAACAATAATGGATTCCCTTTTGAGTGGAATAAAAAGAGCTCTCGACCGAAGATCCGGCCGAGGGCTCTTTTTATATATGAGGCGTTATTCGGATTTTAATTTTTCATCTTCTTTACCGTATATTTGTAGGACTATCCAGATGGCTAAAGCTGTGACAAAGGCAATGATACTCGTCCATTGAGCGGATTTAAAAGCCCAAAGAGTTGATACGTAGTCACCCCTTAAATATTCGAGGAAAAAGCGTTCTACGGCATAGAGCATAACATATACACAAAAGACCTGACCCTTCTTATGCGGGAAGACGCTATATAAGAGAAGGGCTACGAAGACGAGGATATCGACTTGACCCTCCCATACTTCGGCAGGCCAGAGCGGACTGTTGCCATATGTACGATGGGCCAGGGTCGTTTCGGGATAGACGATGCCGAAAGAACCGCCCGTAGGATGGCCGAAGGCATCACCATTCATTAAGTTGGCCATGCGACCTACCGATTGTCCGAGGATGATAGCGGGAGCCAGTAAATCGCCGAAGGCCCAAGTATCGATGTGATGAATTTTCGTATAAATGACACCGGCTACGGCACCGAAAAGAAGACCTCCCTGAATAGCCATGCCGCCTTGCCAGACATAGGGGATTTCCGTCAAGTGGTTGTGGTAGTATGCCCAATCAAAGAAAAAGACATCCCAAAGGCGTCCGCCGACAATGCCGGCCAAGCCGCAGCAAAGGGTGAAGTCGAAGATATGAAGGTGCCAATGACGCCCGTCTTTTTTCATAATATAATAGGCCGCAATGCCTGAAGAAATTATACCGAGCATAAAGAGAAGTCCGTATGCACGGATAGGAAAGGTTCCTATATAAAAGAGATATTGATGCATGCCGAAAGTCATCCTTTCATGTGATATAATGAAAAAGTTAAGTACCAGTATATTATACACTACCAATTCACTGTGAACAGGAGTTAGCCATGAAAAAGGGAAGACGAATAGTCGCTTGTCTTTGTGCCGTATTGCTCGGTTCCGCTATCTTAACGATTCAGGGAGCTGATGCGCACGGACACGGTAAGCAAACGGATTATAAAAAAAAGACGTCGGTCGCGACACAGCCCGTATTGACGAAAAATGAAGAGGCTTTACAGATCTTAGTAAGTCCTTCGCTTTTAAAAAAGGCCGGTATTCAAGATGCGGAAAACGGTAACTATAGAGTGATCTTGCCGGAGAAAACAGGCGTTGTTTTTCAGAATAATGTTGTAGATTTGACCTTTCCTACTGTAAAAGAAGGAAACGGCACATTTGTCGACGTAACATATATTAAAGATGCCTTACGTCTGAAACTGGAAGGCAGTGAGGGGACGATTGCCGTCACTTCACCGCAAGGGTTGGTTGTTTTGAAAGATGCCGTAGAAAACAAACCTGTTGATAAGGCGCAAGCAGGGGGCGTTGATCTTATGTGGGATCCGGAAATGAACGCAGAGAATCTTGCACAACGCCCGACAACGGGTACTGCCGTCATATCGCCGACGGCCTTTCGAGTTACTCCGTCGGGAGTAACTATTCACAAAAAAAACTTTGATACTTATGTGGGTGCCTACAAAAAGGCGGGTTATAAAATTTGGCCCCTTGTGGACAATAACTTTAACCCCACGGCAACGCACGAGTTTTTGGTAAATAAATCGGTGCGTGAAGAAACGATTAAAAGGCTCATCGGGTATGCTCTGTTGTACGGATTTGACGGATACAATCTGGATTTTGAAAATATAAACTACGAAGACAGAGACGAACTGACCTCATTTGTTGCCGCCTTTTCAGTAGCCGCTCATGCATACGGATTAAGGGTATCTATGGATGTAACTCCCGTGTCGGCGAGTAAAAACTGGTCTCAAGTCTATGATCGAGCCTCTTTAGCTCCGCATCTCGACTATCTCATGCTTATGGCTTACGATCAAGTGGGACGTACCAGTCCCGTGCCGGGCCCTTGTGCTACCGAACCATGGGTGGAGTCGGCTGTCCGTAAAACCTTGGAATTTATAGATAAAGATAAGCTCGTTCTCGGCATACCTCTATATATGCGTACATGGTACAGCACTAATGAAGAAAGTATGTTACCTGAAAATCCCGATGAATGGCCGGCACCGACCGGAAGCGGTCCGGGAGAAAAAGATAACTATAAGTCGTATAGTACGTTGAAGGTAAGAACTTTGACCATGAAGAACAGTCTTAAAATCAGGGAAAAATATGCTTCCTATATTCGCTGGAACGATAAGGAAGGTCTCTACTACATGAATCTGCCTTTAAAAACAGGTGTAGTTCAAATCTGGTTTGAAGACAATACGTCCTTGGCAAACAAAAGAAATCTCATTGATAAGTATCAGTTGGCAGGTGGTGCCTACTGGCGCAAAGGCTTTGAAGATACCGACTTTCGGAATATTTGGAGTAGTTCTGCTGATTGACTTGATATGATGAGAACACTATAATAAAAACAATTCGTGTTTTGAGCTGCATGGCGGCTTACTTTAGGAGGCTTATGTATGGAAAAGTATATCCCTCAGGATATTGAAAAGAAGTGGCAAGGCGTATGGGCAGAATCTCATGCCGATAAAACGCCTGATGATAACGGAAAACCGCCGTATTACGTGCTGGAAATGTTCCCTTATCCTTCGGGAAACTTGCATATGGGGCATGTGCGTAACTACACTATCGGTGATGTTATTGCCCGCTATCGCCGTATGAACGGATACAACGTATTGCATCCTATGGGTTTTGATGCTTTCGGTATGCCTGCTGAAAATGCAGCTATTAAACGTAATATTCCTCCTGCCGAATGGACATACGATAATATTGCCAATATGGAAAAGCAACAGAAATCTCTGGGCTTGTCCTATGATTGGGACAGAGAAGTAGCTACGTGTCATAAAGATTACTATCGTTGGACACAATGGATTTTCGAACTTTTATATAAGCGCGGATTGGCATATCGTAAAGAAGCGAAGGTTAATTGGTGCGATACATGTAATACTGTATTGGCCAATGAACAGGTTATTGACGGCCAATGCTGGCGTTGTGATCACGACGTAGTCAAAAAGGATTTGAAACAGTGGTTCTTTAAGATTACGGACTATGCCGATCAGTTGCTGGATGACTTAAAGTTGTTGCCCGGTTGGCCTGAACGTGTTAAGACTATGCAAAAAAACTGGATCGGTCGCAGTGAAGGCGCTCAGTTTTGTTTCGATATTCCCGAAATCGGTGAAAAACTGGATATGTTCTCTACTCGTGTCGATACGATTTTCGGTACGACCTTTGTGGTTC
The DNA here is from genome assembly GCF_027685385.1 of Megasphaera sp. AF13-6AC. NCBI lineage: Bacteria > Bacillati > Bacillota > Negativicutes > Veillonellales > Veillonellaceae > Megasphaera > Megasphaera sp. AF13-6AC. Next base: position 2,916 of record NZ_JAQCUN010000022.1, on the reverse strand, counting down.
TGGCTCCGGAACACCGGTTTGTGCAACGGATCATTAAGGGTAAGAAAAATGAAGCTCAGCTGCAGGAATACATTACGCTCATGAAAAATCAGAGCGATATGGAACGTACGTCGAATGAAGCTGAAAAGACAGGCATGTTTACCGGTGCCTATGCAATCAATCCCTTGAACGGTGAACAGGTTCCCATCTGGATTGCCAACTATGTTCTCGCCGATTACGGGACAGGTGCCGTTATGGGCGTTGCCGGTCACGATCAAAGGGACTTTGAATTCTGCAAAAAGTATAATATTCCTATTCACTATGTCATCTCCGACCCGACCGGTGAATATGACTATGAAAATGCCACGGAAGCCTATACGGGCGAAGGCGTTCTTATGAACTCGGGAGAATTCGACGGCCTTTCGATTGAGGAGGGAAAAAAGGCCATTACCAAATGGTTGGAGGTCCATAACTGCGGCAAGGGGACAGTTAACTTCCGTTTGCGCGATTGGTTGATTTCGCGTCAACGCTATTGGGGAGCTCCTATTCCTGTCGTATACTGTGAAAAATGCGGTGAACAATTGGTTCCTGAAGAACAGTTGCCCGTAGAACTGCCTACAGACGTAGCCTTTACGGCCGGTGCCGTATCCCCCTTGGCAACAAGTGAAAAGTTCAGTCACTGCACCTGCCCGGTCTGCGGCGGTCCGGCAACGCGCGAAACCGATACGATGGATACCTTTGTTTGCTCGTCGTGGTACTATTTGCGCTATACGGATGCACGCAATGAAAAAGCACCGTGGAGTCGTGAAAAAGCCGATCATTGGATGAATGTGGACCAGTACATCGGCGGTATTGAACATGCTATTTTACATCTTATGTATTCACGTTTCTTAATGAAGGTATTCCGCGATGCAGGCTTGGTTGAAGCGTCCGAACCCTTTGAAAGATTGCTTACTCAAGGGATGGTCTTAAAGGAAGGCAGTAAGATGTCCAAGTCCAAGGGCAATGTTGTCTCGCCGGAAGAAATTCTTTCCAAATACGGGGCCGATACGGCACGTTTGTTCATTTTGTTCGCCGCTCCGCCTGAACGCGACTTGGATTGGTCCGACAAGGGGGTAGAGGGATCCTATCGATTCTTAAATCGTGTTTGGAGAATCGTACATCAGTTTGCCGACATTGCCAAAACGGCGGAAGTGTCTAAAGGCATCTATTCCGAAGCGGATAAGGCTTTGCGTCTCGTTGAATACACGTCGGTTGCCAAGGTTACGGATGATATTCAAGGCGATGACGGAAACTATGCTTTGAATACGGCCGTCAGTGCCGTCATGGAATTTGTCAATGCTATGCATGCGTATGTAGGTGAAGATAAGGGGCAGTTGCATGCCGATGTAGCCGATGAAGCCAATGAAAATCTCTTGCGTCTTTTAGCTCCTTTTACGCCGCATATTGCGGAAGAACTGTGGTCTATCATCGGTAAAAACGGTAGTGTTCATACCCAAGAATGGCCGCAGACGGACGCACAGGCTCTCGTCGTATCCACTATTGAATTACCTGTACAGATTAACGGTAAGGTTCGTGAACGCATTGTCGTAAGTGCCGATGCATCGGTTGAAGCTATAAAGGAACAGACTTTGGCGTCCGACAGAATTCAAACTCTCATTGACGGTAAGAACGTAGTTAAGTTTATTGTCGTTCCCGGAAAGATTATCAATATTGTCGTCAAATAGGTTGAAGGAGTATATATGAACGAGCAGGCCGTATTGGCTCCCTGGCCCGAACACGAGAGGACCTCGTCCGTACTGTTTAACAATGTACCCTGTGCCGTTTTGGTACCTTTCATAAAGAATGCGGGAGGCCTGGACCTTTTATTTGAAGTTCGCAGTAAGACGTTGCGTTGGCAGCCGGGAGATATTTCTTTTCCCGGCGGAAAAATAGAGGCGAGCGATGTTACTCCTTTGGCAGCGGCTATCAGAGAGACGGGAGAGGAACTGAATATACCTCCTGAAAAGATACGTGTTCTGGCAAGCTTAGCGCCGCTGGAAACCGTTACGGGCGTTACCCTGAATCCTTTTGTGGCGGAAGTTTCGAGCGTAGAGGATATTCGTTGTACTGCCGAAGTGGATCATACCTTTACGGTACCGTTGCAGTGGTTTATGGAGCATGAGCCTGAACTGGCGGAAATGGATTTGGCAACCCGACCGGGAGCTACCTTTCCCGTAGATATTCCTTATGCGGGAAATCCCATGGAATGGCGACGTCGCAAAACCTATTTTGTATATATTTATCGATATGAAGGATATCGTATATGGGGTATGACGGCACAAATTGTAAAAGAATGCATCGATATTATAAAAGCTATGTAAGTAAGCGGCCTTTTATAGGCCGCTTTTATTTTGTTTTATATGAGCGGAATATCTCAACTTAAAAGTATATATAAACATCAATTCTCTAAAGTGAAAATTTTTATCGACTTATTATTGACACAATTTATCAATAATAGTAGACTGGAATAGCAATACAGATATTCTTGCAGTCTTTATTGCCGAACGATACGATCGGAAGCGGAAGAGGAAACATGGACAACTCGCTCCGTACGGTTATATCGATCTTGCCTATTCGATGCAGGAACAGTATAGGAAAAGAGGTAACGGACATGAACAAAAAACTCGTAGCATCTTTAGTAGCAACCATGGCAGTCGGTGCCACTGCATTTGCAGCCAATCCCTTTGTGGATGTCCCTCAGGACAGCTGGGCATACAATTCCGTAGTAGAATTGGCTAACTCCGGTATCATTCAGGGGGTTGACGGCGTTCACTTCCAAGGAGAACGTAATATCACCCGTTATGAAGCTGCTGAAATCGTAGCAAAGGCTATGGCGCATGAAGATCGTGCAAACGCTGAACAGCGTGCACTTATCAATCGTTTGGCCGATGAATT
>NZ_JAQCUN010000219.1:278-1347 GCF_027685385.1 Megasphaera sp. AF13-6AC | reverse complement strand
CGCACTTATCATTAATATTGATTCCGTTCGGTTGGGCATGAATGGAAATCAATTCCGCACCGAGACGACGTAAGATTTCAGGACCCACCTTATAAGCCGCTCCGTTAGCCGCATCATGTACCACCTTTAACCCGCTCAAGTCAACGTCCGTACTGTTGACGATATAGTCGATATATTCTTCCTGAAGGTCCGGAAGCTCCGTAATCGTACCGATTTCCGCTCCCGTGGGGCGGCCTTCCTGTCCCGCTCTTTCATCTTTCAGCATAAATTCTTCAATCAGATCTTCCGTTTCATCGGGAAGCTTATAGCCATATTGGTCAAAGAACTTAATCCCGTTATATTCAAAAGGATTGTGAGATGCCGAAATAACGACACCGGCATCCATATGATGAAGTTTTGTTAAATATGCGATAGCCGGCGTGGGAATCACGTCCGCCATAAAGCAGTTGCCACCGGCAGAGGCAATACCCGCTGCCAGAATATCGGCCAACATGGTACCTGAAAGGCGCGTGTCGCGACCGATTAAAAAGGTCGGGTGTTCCTTATCCTTACCGAGAATGAAAGCCGCTGCCCGACCTAAATGATATGCCAATTCAGGTGTTAACGACGCATTAGCCACGCCACGTACACCGTCTGTTCCGAATAATCTAGCCATTTTTTACCTCCACGGGGTGATATTTTTTCATGAATACGATTGCCGTCTCCATTCCGTCTAAAAAGGCACTCATAATGCCGCCGGCATATCCCGCCCCTTCACCGACGGGATACAGACCTTGCGTCTGTACGGCCATACGAGTCTTTTCATTCCGACAAATACGTATGGGTGCACTGGTACGCGTTTCTACACCGGTCATAACGACGCTATTATCATCGAAGCCGCGAATCTTTCTGCCGAAATACGGCAGGGCCTCTGCCAACGTATCTGTCACAAAAGGCGGCAAAAGCTGATGTAAGTCACAGAATGTCACGCCCGGTTTATACGTATGTACCGCACTCGGCACCGCTTCTTTCGTACGACCGAGAAAATTGCCTACCGTTTGTACCGGAGCCTTATAGTTACTACCAGCCG
>NZ_JAQCUN010000219.1:0-268 GCF_027685385.1 Megasphaera sp. AF13-6AC | reverse complement strand
ATTATTATATCATCTGCATTCGAATGTGACTATTTGCAAGCCTAAAAAAGAGATCCGCCAGGACCTCTTTTACAGGACGGCTACTCCGTCACTTCACCCATTTCGTGTTCGATAACGGCTGCTATATCATCAACAATGCGTTCCAATTCAACTTCATCCGGTCCTTCGGCCATGACTCGAATGAGCGGTTCCGTACCGGAAGGCCGAACCAAAATGCGTCCGTCGTCGCCTAATTCCGATTCACCTGCCGAAATGGCCGCGGCAATAA
>NZ_JAQCUN010000218.1:0-1361 GCF_027685385.1 Megasphaera sp. AF13-6AC | reverse complement strand
CTGTCGGACGGTACGTCAACGAAGGGGTTAGCTGCAAATGCAGTTGCGCCAACAGCCATCGTTGCAACTAAAGATGCTACGAGTTTCTTGTTCATTGTGAAAGACTCCTTTCAAAAAACAAATATAAGTTTTGGAGAACTTTTGAATTTGTTTTGAAGGGTCATTGGCGAGTTGTCCATGTTTCCTCTCTCTTACTGCTTCAAAACAGCTTCATTTCTCCATTCGACTAAAGAATGACATAAAGTCATTTGTAAGTCGTGATTTAGTTTACCCTATTTTCTGAAATTTGTCAAAAAAAGGAGTTTAGATTTTATTATCTTCTATATTTAGTGTATGTGTTTATTATTTTGTCCATATTTTGTATACCTCGTTTTTTTCAGACCAGCATGATCGGAAAATAAATTTGAAAAATATTAAAATTTCTTTTTATTTCCGGATAAAACTCGTAACCCAACAATAGTTTTCTTTACTTATATATAAAAAAAACAAGGTCTCTCATATGAGAGACCTTGTTTAAGTCATTTTTAGAATACGAATACAAACTGCGCACGCGTGAGTTCATCACGATCTTTACCGGTCTTTTCAATCTTAGTATCAAATGTCTGGAAGACTTGAAGCTGTGCATTCTTAGCAAAGGTGTAGTCTGCACCGGCAGCCCAGCCCTTCGTATTATTGACGTTCGTTCTCCACGAACCCGTTCCGCCATCATCAGCCGCGCCGTCTTCGATATTGATGTAGTTAACCCACAGGTCCCAAGATTTAGGCGTATCGAATTTTGCCTTGCCGTATGTGAGTTTAGCCGCAAAGCCGTCAGCATCGGCAACACTGCTCTTGTCGTAGTTTACACGATAAGCTTCGGCATTAAGGTTAAACTTCTTAGCGAAGTTTAAGGATGCATAAGCTCCCCATACCTTTGCGTCTTCCGCACTTCCGCCAGAAGAAGCATTGAAGTCATTGTAATATACGCCTACAGCCGAACCTGCTACAGAACCGCCGCCGAAGAAACCTTCCAATTCTCCGTAAGCCGTCTTGGAGTCGTTCAAAGTGCCTTCTTTGAATTTACCGTAACCGACGGTAGCTGCCATTTTGTTATCAGCAAATTTAAGCTGAGCGCCGTCAAAGTTATTTCCGTAAATAAGGCCCATATTATTGCCCAATTCATAGTCATAGCGGCCGACCATTGCATTCCATTTATGACCGTTATCCAATGCATAGTTTACATAAGCACGATCTACATAGAAGTGATCTCTGCCGGCACTGGATGCGCTTGCACTTGCATGTGTATGATTACCGAAGTTCGTATTGTACTCCGTACCGAGAACGGCATATGCCCGGTCGTTAATCTTCGCATTAGCACGGAG
>NZ_JAQCUN010000217.1:0-1388 GCF_027685385.1 Megasphaera sp. AF13-6AC | reverse complement strand
TATGTCCGGTGAGGTCGACTTGGACGCATTTATTGAAAAAGCGTTGGCGGATGATAAGGAAGTCTATGTACCGAGATGTCTGGACAAGGGGAATATGGAAGGAGTACGCCTTTATGATTTAGGACAGACGGTTTTTGACCGCTACGGCATCCGCACAGCACCCGAGGGAGCTCCGACCTGTACTGCCGACGTACCGGACCTACTTATCATATCCGGCCTTGCCTTTGATAAAAATGGTTGCCGCTTGGGACGGGGAGCCGGGTTTTACGACCGATTTATTGCCGGTGCCCGGGCGTCTCAGGTAGTGGCCGTGGCCTTTGCCGCACAAATAGTGGAATACGTTCCGACGGAACCTCATGATCAGACCGTGTGCCGTATTGTGACGGAAAAAGAAATTATTCATGTATCGTAAAAACCCGGAGAGGGGGAGCTTTGTTGCGTCAAAAAAATATGCTTAAATTTTTCGGCGCCGTCATTATTATTATCGGCGTCTTCGTTACCTGCATTCGTCCGCTTGCCGAGTCGATTAAGCAAGGCTTGGATTTGCAAGGCGGGACTCATATCGTGCTGGAAGCCCAGGACACGCCGGATGCGCCTGTTACGGATGATTCCGTAAATCGGGCTGTGACTATCGTTGAACGGCGTATTAATGAAATGGGTTTGACTGAGCCGATTGTACAAAAAGAAGGGTCGCGACGGATTATTGTCGAATTACCCGGTGAAAAGAACCCGGAAAAGGCCATTGAAACCATCGGTAAGACGGCCGTTATGGAGTTTAAAGATGAATCGGGTACGACTCGTATGACCGGCAACGATTTGAAAAATGCCAAGGAACAGAAGGATAACGGCGGCAAAAATGTCGTTGCCATTGAGTTTACGGACGAAGGGGCTAAGAAGTTTGCCGACTTGACGGCAGCCAATGTAGGACACAAGATTTCCATTACTCTGGACGGCGACGTACTTACGGCGCCTGTCGTAAACGAAGCCATTACGGGCGGTAAGGCCGTAATTACGGGGAACAACTCGTTGGAAGAAGCGAAAAACCTGGCTATTCTCCTGCGTTCAGGCGCCCTTCCCGTACAGTTGAAGGTTCTCGAAGTTCGTACCATCGGGCCGAGCTTGGGGCAAGATTCGAAGGATAAGAGTGAACGGGCCTTTGCCATCGGCATCCTCTTGATTATGCTCTTTTTGGTCGTCGTTTATCGCATGTCCGGTGTTGTGGCTAACGTAGCCTTATTGGTCTATGTGCTCATTCTCCTGGCTATTTTAAAGTATTTGGATGCGACACTGACGCTCCCGGGGATTGCCGGCATTATCCTTTCCATGGGTTTTGCCGTTGATGCGAATATCCTTATATTTGAACGATTTAAAGAAGAAGTCCTTGTCGG
>NZ_JAQCUN010000216.1:0-1392 GCF_027685385.1 Megasphaera sp. AF13-6AC | reverse complement strand
GCGCACCGGTTTTGCCGGGAGCCATGTTTCTTTTGTCGTATACGACAGATGCCCGTCCTGTTGTCGGCTTGCCCGGGTGCGTTATGTATGCAAAACGGACGATTTTCGATTTGGCTTTGCCTTATTTGATGTCCGGTACGGAATTGGATGCGGTGACTTTGGCGCGTATGGGTGAGGGCGGGTTATGTCTGGACTGTCCCGTCTGTACCTTCCCCAATTGCGGGTTCGGTAAGTAGGTGTGATGCATGGCAAAATTTACACATATTGATGAAAAAGGAAATGCTCTCATGGTTGATGTGGGACATAAACAAGTTACATCACGGATGGCTTTGGCGACCGGTCGGATTTTTATGAACGATGAGTGTTACAAAGCCGTCAAAAACGGTCAAGTTACAAAGGGTGATGTCCTGGGAACAGCCCGTATTGCGGCAATTATGGCGGCGAAGAAGACAAGTTCCTTGATACCTCTTTGTCACAATTTATTGATTACCAAGTGCACGGTAGATTTCGTGTTTCATGATGAGGCGCGTGCCGTTGAAGCACAATGTCGGGTTTATTGTGAAGGTAAGACAGGTGTTGAAATGGAAGCTCTTACGGGAACATCCGTGGCTCTACTGACCGTATATGACATGTGCAAAGCCGTCGATAAGAGAATGGTAATTTCCGAGGTACATTTAGAAGAAAAGACGGGCGGTAAGAGCGGTCCCTTCTTGTTTAACGAAGGCGGTGAAAACCGTGAAAGATAAGTCGGGGAGAAGTATAAACTATTTGCGCATTTCCGTAACGGATAAGTGTAATTTTCGTTGCCGCTATTGTATGCCCGACCCCGTTCCAGATGTGGAACATGAAGAAATCTTGCGGTATGAGGAGATCTTACGTATTTGTGAAGCGGCCGTTCGCCTAGGTATTCGAAAATTTAAGATTACGGGCGGTGAACCGCTGGTGCGTAAGGGCTGTGTCGACTTTATGCGACGTTTAAAAGAAACGGATGGGGTAGAGACTGTTACGCTTACGACGAACGGCATGTTCGTAAAAGAGCATATAGAAGAGTTTAAACACATGGGATTGGACGGTATTAATATCAGTCTCGATACATTGGATCGTAAACAGTTTCGTCGTCTGACAGGAACGGACGGAGCGGATGCGGTTGTAGATGCCGTAGCTGCTTGCGTATCTGCCGGACTTAAGGCCAAGATCAACTCGGTTCTTCTCAGTGAAACGAAAAGCCAGATCTTACGCCTGGCACATTTGGCGCAAGAGATGCCTGTTGATGTGCGTTTTATAGAAGTTATGCCTATCGGCTTCGGTCGCTTTGAAAAAGGTCCGACAGAGGATGAGGTTTTGCAGATATTACAAGCAGAATATCCTGATTTGGCTTATCGCCGGGATGTA
>NZ_JAQCUN010000215.1:0-1404 GCF_027685385.1 Megasphaera sp. AF13-6AC | reverse complement strand
CGGACCATACGAGAGAAGAGGTACCCCTCGTTGTATACAGCCCGGGCCTTACGGAAAGTACGGATTTGGGAACACGTCTGACCTTTGCCGACTTGGGACAAACGATTATGAATAACTTTGATGTGGGTAAGTTACCTTTCGGCACTTCTTTTTTGAATGACTTGAAATAGTAACTGGAGGAGGGACGGACTATGTGGCCTGTCGACTTTATAGAAGAAAAACGGGACGGCAAGGAGCAGAGTGCGTCCCGAATCGAAAAATTTATAGAAGACTATACACAGGGCCGGGTTGCAGATTATCAGGCGGCGGCGTGGCTTATGGCTGTGTACCTGAAGGGCATGCATGAAGAAGAAACGGCGGCCCTTACGGCGGCTATGCGAGATTCGGGAGAAGTCGTCGACTTATCGGCTATTGAAGGCGTTACGGTAGATAAGCACAGTACGGGCGGCATTGCCGATACGACGACACTCATCGTGGCACCTCTTGTTGCGGCGGTAGGTGTGAAGGTAGCGAAAATGAGCGGCCGCGGTCTGGGTTTTACGGGCGGTACCTTGGATAAACTTGAATCCGTGCCGGGATTTCGCATCACCTTGTCGAAAGAGGAGTTCTTCAATCAAGTCAATCACATCGGCTTGGCCGTCATCGGTCAGTCCGGAGAATTGGCGCCGGCCGATAAGCTTTTGTATGCCTTGCGAGATGCAACGGGAACAGTAGAAAGTATACCTCTTATTGCAAGCTCCGTTATGAGTAAAAAACTTGCTGGAGGAGCGGATGCTATTGTCTTGGATGTAAAATACGGCGACGGAGCCTTTATGAAAACGAAGGAACGGGCCTTTGAATTGGCACGAGCCATGGTGGATATCGGCGTGGCGGCAGGAAAACCTACGACAGCTGTTCTGACATCTATGAATGCTCCCTTAGGCATGAGTATCGGCAACAGCTTGGAAATTGATGAAGCCGTCGACGTTCTTTCAGGCAGAGGCGGTAAAAGGCTGAAAGAAGTGGTTCTTACTGTCGGTGCCTATATGCTGAAGTCGGCGGGACTCGTTGCTACAGCCGAAGAAGGTCAGACGGTTTTACAAGAACACATCAACGACGGGTCGGGGCTTCAAAAATTTAAGGAGTTTTTGGAAGCACAAGGGGGCGATACGTCCTTTATAGGCGTGCGTCCTCTGACAAAAAGAGTAAATGCAAGAGACATACGAGCTGAAAAGAACGGCTTTATCGTGCATGTAGACGGCAGAGCCTTGGGTGAGATCGCCATGGAAACGGGTGCCGGTAGGGCTCACAAGGATGATGTTATCAACTTGTATACAGGACTCGCCTTGCATAAAGAAGTATATGATAAGGTGGAAGCAGGCGACCTCTTATGTACCCTATACGGGGGTGAGGGGGCCGATACGT
>NZ_JAQCUN010000214.1:0-1410 GCF_027685385.1 Megasphaera sp. AF13-6AC | reverse complement strand
GCACGCCCGCTTCATCACCTGCACCGAATCGTTGGGCCGTAATAACCGTAAATCCCGATGCCAATCCTATGGTCAAGGCTAACAGTCCCATAAACAACGGTGCCGTCGCCCCCACGGCGGCTAAGGCATGTACGCCTATAAATCGGCCGACAATGATAATATCGGCGATATTATAAAACTGTTGAAACAAGTTACCTATGAGTAAGGGTATCGTAAAGGCTACGATAAGCTTCATAGGGCTGCCTTCCGTCATATTACGAACCATAGCTTCTCCTGTCAAAATTTTTTAATCTCACTTTAACGAACTTTTAAATAAAATCCAATTATTGTATTCCATCATAAAAAAGGGTGATTTATATGACAACTTACAAAACACAAGAAAAGGCCGGACACAATGAAAAAATGTATTTTTTTACTTTCTGTATTTCTCACAGACAACCATTATTCGGAAAAGTTGTCACCGGCCTGGGCGGCCCTTATTGGCAACCGACCCGTCTCGGCGAAAAAGCGGCGGCACTCATGGAAGAAATTAAAGAAAAGCATGCGGACATAAACCTGGCAGAGTATGTTATTATGCCCAATCATATACACTTAGTCATAACTCTTAAAGGCGGCAAAAAAGCGGATATTACCCGTTTCATAACCTATTGCCGAAGCCTTCTGGAACGCCGTTTATCTACCGGTTTGACTATTTCGGCTCACGACTCTTTAGTCGAAGAATTGCGTACAGACTTGGCCTTTCGTACAGCCTGTTTAAACTTAAAGGTTCATTACGCCTACTGGCCTTATGACCGCCTGTACATAGCCGAATCGTCTGCACCTTACGGTCACAATCAGGAAAAAGTTAAAGCTGACAAGGACTTCAATTCCCGCTCGGAACATTGGACAGTATAAGAATATAAAAATTCTTCCAAATACTGCAAAGCTCCGGCCGTTAAACGCAAGGGCTCATCTCGCCATGTATAAGTACATACGGACTTCCATTGGTTGAGCAAAAACGGACTCAATCGTTCCGGTAACAAGCCGTCTTCCTTTTTATCGGATAGAAAAAACCGACGTAGTCCGTTAGCAAGTCTTCCCTTCCTATATACGAAAAGCCGGTCGATATCAGGAAAAAATCCGGCAGAAGCAATTAACTGCCAACCGGCAATAATAGTCGCCGTTCGTACGTCTTTATAATCGATGGTCTCTGCATACGCATTCAGCAACTGATATACCTCTTCATCCCGCTCTCCCTCCGGAAATAGGGAGGTAACGATTTCCGCCAAAATTTGTGTATATGCATAGGTGTTCCAATCCAGGTTCATCACTGCTTTCGCATTACGACATTCATATTCTCCCATGGTATACGTATTATCTTTGCGGCGCGCTTCAAATGCAATCCGCGCAAATTGAAAAAAAGGATTGCCG
>NZ_JAQCUN010000213.1:0-1419 GCF_027685385.1 Megasphaera sp. AF13-6AC | reverse complement strand
TACAAGGATCGCCAGGGCGGCTATACGCGTATCATCAAAGCCGGTGTCCGCCAAGGCGACGCCGCTCCGATGGTTATCATCGAATTGGTATAACAAACTTTCTGCAATGCAGGCGTATTGCAGCATAAAGCGTTGCAGGCAACTGCAACGCTTTTTTTGTAAGGGAGGAAATTCATATGTCATATAGAACCGTCTTGGCCTTGAACTTTGATGCCGAAAGATTGCGGCTTCTTAAGCATGTCAGTCTGATTTCGAAGGCTGCCGTCAGAGCCGTTACGGAAGAAGAAAAAGATGAAACCGTAGGGAAACTCTTGGGGTTATCGGAAGATGAAATTAAAGAAATTGCGGCCTTGGCCCAAGAAAGTGAAGAAGGCGTAGCCATACCTGAAGATGCAAAACCGGTTACTAAAGAAGCTATCGTTCTTTGCGGCTTCGATCGCAGTGCCGCCGGTGAACTTTTGGAAGCCATTAAGCGCGGTAAATTAAAGCATGTCCCCTTAAAAGCCATGTTGACACCCAATAATATATCATGGACCTTACGGACCGTTCTTTATGAACTCAATGAAGAACACGAACAGTTTAAGAAAATGGGTTCCAAGTAAGGGAGACGGGAATGAAACCGACCACCTTATGTTTTCCTGTGGACCCTGCGGGTCGCCTTCTCTTGGGATGTAAAAAGAGAGGCTTCGGAGCGGGCAAATGGAACGGCTTCGGAGGAAAGTTGGAAGGAAAGGAGACCTTTCGAGCTTGTGCCGTTCGGGAAGTCCGTGAAGAAGCGGGAATCAGGATAAATCCGGACGATTTGGACCTCATCGGGTTTTTAGATTTTCACTTTTCTAAAAAGCCGGAAGATGACCATATTACCTATATTTACATGACCGAAACTTGGCAAGGCGAACCCGTAGAGTCTGAAGAAATGAAGCCTGCTTTTTTCTTACCTGAAGAAATACCGTATGACCATATGTGGCAGGGGGATCGAATTTGGTTACCCCGCCTTTTACAGGGAGAAAAGGTTAAGGGACAAGTTATCTTCGATGATGACGGAGAAACGGTCAAGCATATGGAGCTATTCAATTTATAAATGAAGAGAGGCCTTACCCGAAGGGTAAGGCCTCTCTTTCTTAGGAGGTGAGATTGCTTTCTATATACTTAACTTTCGTACAAGCCCGAGGGGGCTTCGGAAAGGTTGATATAAATATTTTTCGTCTGTCTGTAGTGGTCGATGGTGGTTTTATCCGTTTCGCGACCGATACCGGATTCTTTATAGCCGCCAAACGGGGCACCTGCCGGAAGAGCATTATACGTATTGATCCAAATTCGACCGGTTTCAATGGAGTTGGCTACACGAATAGCCCTGTTAATATCACGGGTCCACACGGCACCGCCTAAACCGTATTCACTATCGTTGGCCATGGCGAT
>NZ_JAQCUN010000212.1:386-1428 GCF_027685385.1 Megasphaera sp. AF13-6AC | reverse complement strand
GGAGGCGACTACTCCATCCTTCTGATTACGGGGTCTAATACGGGCGGTAAGACCGTGTCCATGAAAACCTTGGGACTCCTTATCCTCATGTATCAGTCCGGTCTGTTTATTCCTGTAAGTGACGGTTCACAGTTGCCGCTCTTCGGCGATGTCTTTGCCGACATCGGCGATGAACAGGATATAGCACAAAATCTCAGTACCTTTTCGAGTCATATGAAGCAAATCGTCTATATCTTGAAACATGCTTCGGCGTGTGATCTCATTTTGACGGATGAATTGGGTTCGGGTACGGATCCGGGTGAAGGCGGAGCCTTGGCCATCGCCATTTTGGATGAGTTTCGACGTAAGGGCTCTTTAGCTATGGTGACGACGCATTATAATGACTTGAAAAACTATGCCTACCGCACGGAAGGCGTGGAAAACGGCCACGTCGAATTCGATACGGAGACACTGCGACCGACATATAAACTGCGCATCGGCTCGGCCGGCAGCAGTCATGCCCTGGCTATTAGCGAACGACTGGGTATGCCTGAAGCCGTTCTGGAAGAGGCTCACCGGTTGCGTAATGAAGCCCAAGATGCCGATGTGGAAGCTGTTTTGACACGGCTCAATACACAACTTCGCAAGATCGATGAAGAACGAGAACTGTTGGCAACGCGCTTGAAGGAAGCGAAGGCTCACGAAGAGGCTTTGCGTAAGGAAAAGGAAAAAGTTACGGCGAAAAGGCAAGATATTGTGGATGCAAGCCGGCGGGAAGCCAATGAATTAAAGCGCAACTTGCGTCTTGAAGCGGAACAGATTATTCGCGAGTTAAAGCGCCGGTCGTCAGATGCATCGGACAGAGAAAAAGCCAAGGCCATCGATCAGGCCCGTCGAGCGATACAACAGATTTCCGTTCCCGAATTGTCGGGGCCGAAAAGAGACCCTGTCGATGTTAAACGTTTGAAACAAGGGCAGTCCGTATTCGTCAACTCTTTAAACAGCATCGGCACGGTAGATGACATACGCGGTAAGAAACTGACTGTATCGGTAAGAGGTATGA
>NZ_JAQCUN010000212.1:0-376 GCF_027685385.1 Megasphaera sp. AF13-6AC | reverse complement strand
ATCGGTAAGAGGTATGACTATTCGTGTAGATGTAAGCGACATCAGCGCTCCCTATGCGGATGAGCTGAGTCGTCAGAAAGTGGCGGAAAAACGGGAAAATACCTCGTCGACGTATCGGCCGGCACGAACGGGACAAGTGGCGACGGAACTCAATGTCATCGGTAAGCGCGGCAATGAAGCCATTCCCGATATATCTCGCTTTCTCGACCAAGCACTGGCGGCCGGGTTTAGCCCTGTGCGTATTATTCACGGTAAGGGAAGCGGTGCATTACGCAAACAAGTACATGAATATTTGGATACACTGCCCTTTGTTACGTCCTACACCTTGGACGATGCACGTAACGGCGGTGACGGTGTAACCCTAGTATATTTCTAA
>NZ_JAQCUN010000211.1:1160-1444 GCF_027685385.1 Megasphaera sp. AF13-6AC | reverse complement strand
TAAGCGGGACGGCCGGCTATCACGGTCGCCTTTGGGGGACTCCCTCCGACTTGGGTCTTGAAGGAAAGGTGATTCTGAATAATGTAACGTACAGCGGCTTTACTGTCGATTCGGCTAAGGCTGATGTGTCTTACATTCATCATGTGGCTACCCTTCAATCCCTTGAGGCGAACTTATACGGCGGCACTTTGCAGGCTGACGGTCGTTGGAATAGCGAATCCGGCGATATAGGAGCTACGCTACACGCCGACTCCGTCTCCGTAGGTGATATGCCAGGCGTTCCG
>NZ_JAQCUN010000211.1:0-1150 GCF_027685385.1 Megasphaera sp. AF13-6AC | reverse complement strand
CCGTAGGTGATATGCCAGGCGTTCCGGTCGGTTTGGGAGCTATTATAAGCGGTGATTTCATTGTCGGCGGTAATACGAATGATTTGAATAATGTGGTTGTTCAGGGCAAGGCGCAGGGGAACGGTCTTTCTTACGACGGCATAGCCTTGGACGGCCTTTCGACCGATGTTCATTACGGTAACGGGATCTTGCAACTTACGGGGATTCACGGTTTCGTAGGCGGCGGTACGCTTCGTGGCGATTTCGCTTACAGCCTTTCGGACGGACAAACGGACGGGAACCTTATCATTACGGGAGCTCCCCTGGATATGTTCTCCGGCTTGGCAGGAGCGGACTTGCGCGGGACTGTATCGGCTGTTGTCCACGTAAGCGGTACGGAGCCGATCTGGAGTATGGATTTAAACGCTGCAGACGGAGCCGTCAACGGCATGAGTTTCGACAATATTTACGGCAACTTGCACGGTACGGGACGACAGATTGTTATTGATGATTTGGCGTACCGTTATAAAGACGGTTCACATCGCGCATCGGGCAGCATAAATCTCGATAGCGGCATTTTGGACTTGCGGATTGATACGCAACATGCACGTCTGGAACAAGTGTTGAAGGCTACGGGTAAAGACCTGACCGGATTTACAGGTTGGGTTAACAATACGGTCCATATAAGCGGTACGACGGATAATCCGTCCGTTGAAGGTAAGGTCATTCTTTCTTACGGTTCGGTCAAAGGCTATCTTTATGACTACGTACAGGCTGATTACCGCATGGACAACGGTGTGTGGGAATTGACGAATGGACGTGTATCCGCTTATGATGCGACGGTACACTTCTCCGGCACTGTAGGAGATCGGTTAAACCTCGATGTGGACGGGTCGAATTTGGAAACGGATCGGCTTATTCATCGTAAAGACGTATCTTTGAAGGGAGCCCTCAACTTACAGGCCCATGTAGGCGGTACCTTGGATAATCCGTCTGTAGGCGGTTCCGTAAAAGGCGCATCTTTGGTTGTCAACGACTTGCCGTTGGATAATATTTCAGGGAACTTCACGTACGGTGACGGTATTTTACGACTTCATCGTTTCGGATTTACCCAAGGCGACGGTAAGTATGAAGCCGAATTGATGCATAACGGCAAAAACGGTCGTATTAT
>NZ_JAQCUN010000210.1:0-1459 GCF_027685385.1 Megasphaera sp. AF13-6AC | reverse complement strand
GGGAGCCGTACCGCTGGCATAGGCAATGGCCGTATTTTTTTCAGTAACCTTTTCCGTAAGTTCGGCAGAAGATTGTTCTTTTAATGTAAAGTCCATCATAAGCCTCCTAAATCGTATAAGATATTTTTACTATAGCACAGAGGAGAATAAATAAAAACCTTTCGAGAAAAAATAGAGATTTGGTATAATGAAACAGACGGTAATGTATACGGAATATGTAACAGGCGGTGACGACATGAGCGATATTATAGAAAAAGAGGGAGTATCTTTTGTATCCTTCCGGCTATTTGCCCCTTATAAGGACTTGACGGCAGCCGTATCGACACGGCTCGGCGGCATCAGCACGGGAGATTTTAAAAGTTTGAATATGAGTTTTTCTACGGGCGATGATAAAGAGGCCGTTAAGGAAAACAGACGACGGTATTTTAACGCCTTGGGTATATCGATAAAAGACCTGGTGGGGTGCAATCAGGTACACGGCGTGCATATTGAGCAGGTTACTAAAAAAGACTGCGGTCGCGGCGTAGAAGGCAAGGAAGACGCACTGCCCGGTTGCGACGGTTTGATTACGAATGAACCCGGCGTGGCGTTGACCATGAATTTTGCAGACTGCACGCCTTTGTTGTTTTTTGACCCTGTTCGCAAGGCTATCGGCTTGGCTCACGGCGGTTGGCGAGGGACGGCCGGTAATATTGCGAGCCTTACGGTAGAAAAAATGAAAGAAGCCTTCGGATCCGAAGCTAAAGACATTTTGGCGGCTATCGGCCCAGCCATGGGTCCTGATCGCTTTGAAGTGGGAGACGATGTTATACAGGCCTTTACGAACCTTTTCGGAAAAACGGAGGTTCTAGACCTTTATAAGCTGACGAAAGAAGGCAAGTATCTATTTAACATGTGGGAGGCCAACAGGCGACTTTTGTTGCGTGCAGGCCTTCAAAAGGATCATATCGAATGTGCCGACATATGTACTCATACCCATACGGACCTCTTTTTTTCGTATAGAAAGGAAAAGGGCAAGACGGGACGACATATGGCGGTTATGGAATTACATTAACTCTTGGAAATACGGTCATAATAATCTGTGATTATGGCCGTACTTTTTGTGTAAAAAACTCTTGACAACCAAAGCAAAATTTAATAGAATACAGTAGAAATACAAATGAACAGATATTCATACATAAAAATGAGGGGGATTTAAAAATGAAGAAGTCTTATAAAATTGAAGTCGACTGCCCGAACTGTGCAGCCAAAATGGAAACGGCGGCCAATAAGACGGAAGGTGTCAAGGAAGCCAATGTCAATTTCATGCTTTTAAAGATGAAGGTGGAATTTGAAGACGGTGCCGATCCGCAAGCCGTGATGGAAGCAGTACAACATAACTGTAAAAAAGCAACGTCTGACGGCGAAATTTTCTTGTAAGAATTTACATCGGGGGGACATGTATGCTAAGTGCCAGACA
>NZ_JAQCUN010000021.1:5070-15473 GCF_027685385.1 Megasphaera sp. AF13-6AC | reverse complement strand
GTACAGGCGACTCTGCGCTACGCCGTAGATGCCCACGGAATGACGCGACTTTCCATGGGCGTATTACTGTCCAATCTTTTTATTTCCATAGGCCTCTTTAAACTTTTCATCTTCGGAGGCTGCGGAATTCCCGCCCTGGGAGGTGCCGGCACGGCTTACGCTATGACAACGGCAGCCTGGATTACATGCACGGCTTTTATCATTATTCTCCATTTCAAGGCACCGTTTAAAGCATACCGTTTATGGTCGAATTTCCGTAAGTTTTCATGGGTCCATTGTCGTGAGCAACTGCGTTTAGGCTTACCTATGTTCGTGGCTGTCTTTTGTGAAACCAGTCTTTTTTCTATTGTCGGACTGCTCATGAGTGAATTCGGTACCCTTTATATAGCTGCAAATCAGGCGGCCATCAGCTATTCCACCTTTGTCTACACCGTTCCCTGGAGCATCAGTCTGACTGCCACCATCGTTGTGGGCTATGAAGTAGGCGCCAAAAATAAAATCAAAGCCCTGCAATATGATACGATATGTTTCTTCGTATCCTTGTCATTACTTGTCCTGACAGCACTTTTTACCTTCACCTTCCTAAACGACATTGCCGCCCTTTTCACACACGACAAAGCTACACTCGTAACCATTCGCACCTTTTTAATCTTCGCTCTTATCTTTTCCGCCTGTGATGCTATGGGTACACCGGTCCAGGGCATGTTGCGCGGCTACAAAGACGTCCGTATCATCACCTACGTCGCCTTTGTCACATACTGGATTATTGCCGTTCCCATAGGATATGTATTAGCTCATTATACAAGCTTCGGTCCCTACGGTTATTGGCTAAGTCTCGTAATCAGTCTCGGACTGAATGCTCTTATTTTAAACGGCAGACTTTGGTTCTATACAAGTCGCCGCTCGCTCTAGGAGGTATCTTATGAATCGTCAACAAATGGAAATATATACGACCGTACTCTTAAAAAAAGGCATTAATCTTCAAGAAAAACAAATCCTTGTCATTAATGCCCCTGTAGAATCACACGATTTTGTTGCAGTCCTGGCGGAAAAAGCCTATGAGTCAGGAGCGTCCCAAGTAGTTCTCAACTGGCGCAGCAATACCCTGACACGTTTAAAATACGACTATGAAGAGCTGGCTTCTTTCGAAGACTTCCCTACGTGGCGTCGCGATTTCAGTCTGACCTACTATCGCAAAGGAGCAGCTTTCTTAAGCCTTATTTCCGCTGATCCCGATTTATTGAAAGGCGTAGACAAAGAAAAATTAGTCGCCTTCCAAAAGGCATCTCATACAGCCCTTAAAGAATACTCGGACGGTATGATGGCCTCTAAAGTAACGTGGCTGGTTGCCGCCGTTCCTTCTCATAAATGGGCCTCTATTCTCTTTCCCGAAAAGACCTCTACTGAATCCTATGCGGCTTTAGAAGACGCTATTTTAAAAGCTTCACGCAGTGACGGACCTGATCCCTTAGAAGCCTGGGATCATCACTTGAATAACTTAAAGAAACGCCGTCAATGGCTGACGGACAAAGCTTTTAAAGCTCTTCGCTATAAAAACGGCTTTGGCACGGACCTTACCGTCGGTTTACCGAAGCATCATATCTGGCAAGGCGGCACGGAAGAGTCGGCTGAAGGCATTCCCTTTAACGCCAATATTCCTACGGAAGAAGTATTCACAGCCCCTCATTGCAGACAAGTTGACGGGATTGTTTACAGTACGAAACCGTTGGTCTATCAGGGAAATCTTATTGACCGTTTCTCCCTTACCTTTAAGGATGGTCAGGTAGTAGATTTTAAGGCCGACGTAGGTCAGGACATTTTGGCAACCCTTTTGGATTCGGATGAAGGCGCACGAAGACTCGGCGAAGCGGCTCTTATTCCCTATGATTCACCTATTTCACAGAGTAACATGCTTTTTTATGAAACCTTATTTGACGAAAACGCTTCATGCCACTTAGCCCTCGGCAAGGCCTATCCTACATGTCTTGCCGGAGGTACGAATTTAAGCGATGAGGAGGCCGCAGCCGCAGGTCTGAATGACTCTATGGTTCATGTGGACTTTATGATCGGTTCCGCCGATATGATGATCGAGGGACTTTGTGAAGACGGTACGGTTGTTCCCGTTTTTATAAACGGAAACTGGGCTAACTAGCAGCGTTATAACCGTAAAACGGCTTTACCGGCTATAGAAATATAAGCAATCAGATGATCTTTCACGGCATCGAACACACTCGCGTTCGATGCCGTTTTTTAGAGTATTTTGACATAGAAAAACGGCACCCTGAAGATCGAATTCGATTTTCAAGGTGCCGTTTCCCCTATGTATAAGGGGCATTTTTACTTTTATTAAACTACTTGAAATAAATAGAACTTCAAATAATCAGTTTCTCTCACATTCCAGAGAATCGGATGGTCCGGAGACTGTTGACGTCCTTCAATTTGTCTGAGCGAAACGCCTGCATCATCTGCCGCTTCCTTCAACATACGTCGAAAGAGTTCATCCGTCATAAAATGAGAACACGAGCAGGTGGCCAGATATCCGCCTCTGGGCAGAATTTTCATGGCCTTCAAATTAATTTCCTTATATCCTCTATAGGCATTTTTCAGTGTATGTCCGGACTTCGTAAAGGCCGGAGGATCCAGGATAATAAAGTCGTAGTCACGGTTCTTTTCTTCCGCCAACTGTGTTAGTAAATCGAATACGTTCACTTGAACGACTTTTACGGTAGGCGAAAAATCGTTCTTTTCTATATTGGACAGAGTCCGCTCTACAGCTTCCTCGGAAATATCCACGGCTGTTACGGATACGGCACCGCCTCTGGCGGCATTTAAAGCAAATGCCCCGGTATGAGTAAAACAATCGAGTACATGTTTACCGGCTGCTAAGCGGGACACGGCAAGACGATTGTATTTCTGATCAAGAAAAAATCCCGTTTTTTGACCGTTTTCTATATCCACATCGTAAAGGATATGGTTTTCACAGATAGTCGTCATCGGTTTTCCCGGCCGTTCAGGCAGCCAAGGGGCTTCATACCAACCCTTATACTGTGTTAACCCGTCCAATTCCCGTACCTTCACATCGTTTCTTTCATAAATACCGCGAATATGAATACCGTAGGAGCTTAGTCCTTCTACGAGTGGTTTAAATATTCGCTCTTTGATCCGGTCCATGCCATAGCATAGCGTCTGTGTCACCAGTACGTCATTAAATAAATCTACAGTCAGCCCCGGCATTTCATCGGCATCACCGAAGATAAGTCGACAACAGGAAAAGTCCTTTTCCCCCATGACAGTACGACGATAAGCGAGCGCGTAGTCGACACGCCGCCGCCAAAATGCATCGTCAAAGGTATCGTTGGCATTTCGAGAAACAAGACGCACCCGTATTTTTGATACATCATTAATAAAACCCGTGCCGACGTATTTATTTTTCTCCGAATATACGTCGACCAGATCGCCGGTCTGCCAGGGTCCGTCTATACGTACCACTTCCTCGCCGTATACCCAAGGGTGGCCTGTCTGTGCCATGCGAAGAGCTTTTTTGTTGATTACGACTTTTGAGTATGTTCTCATAACGACTCCTACAAAATATAACGGCTCATATCCACATCTGTAACGACTTTGCCGAGTTTCTCCGACACAAAATCACGGTCAATGCGAATTTTCTTCGCCTCTTCGTAGGGTGTATCGAAGGATATATCTTCCAAAATACGTTCTAAAATCGTATGTAATCTTCTGGCCCCTATATTTTCCGTTTCTTCGTTTACGTGATGAGCATATTCAGCCATCATATCGATCCCGTCTTCCGTAAACTCCAGCTCCGTATTATCCGCACCGAGCAAAGCCGTATATTGTTTTAATAACGACTGACTGGGTTCTGTAAGAATACGTTTAAAGTCTTCAACGGTCAAAGATTGTAATTCCACACGAATAGGGAATCGTCCCTGTAATTCGGGAATCAAATCCGACGGTTTAGATACGTGAAAAGCTCCGGCGGCAATAAAAAGGATATGGTCCGTTTTTACGGATCCGTATTTCGTGGTTACCGTAGCTCCTTCCACAATAGGAAGAATATCTCGTTGCACCCCTTCACGTGATACATCGGGTCCGTTTGAATGCCCTTTTTCAGCTATTTTGTCAAACTCGTCGATAAAGACAATTCCCGTTTCTTCCGTCGCCTCTATGGCCTTTTCTATAATAATGTCCATATCCAGAAGCTTACCTAATTCCTCTTCCTTGAAAAGTTCTCTGGCCTTGGCTACAGTCATTTTCTTTTTCTTTTTTTTCTTCGGTACAAGGTTTCCCAGCATTTCTTGAAAATTATTGGTTAATTCTTCCGTCGAATTTCCCGTCAAGATTCCCTGTACGGCTCTATCCGCTTCAGCCACTTCTACTTCGATTTCACGGTCGTCCCATTGGCCGGAAGCGATACGCTCCGCCATTTGTCTGCGACGTTCCGACATACCTGTCGTTTCTGACGGCACCGTGCTTTCCTTCGTTTCTTCTTCTCCTTCACTATTTCCGAAAAGGAAGGATACCGGATCGGTCACGGCCTCCTTTACTGTCTCTTTCTTCGGCCAAAAGACTTGAAGTATGCGATTATTGGCTTCCGCTTCCGCTTTTTCTTCAAAACGGCGGCTTTCCCGTTCCTGAACCATGCGAATAGCATTGGTCAACAAATCACGAATCATTTGTTCTACATCGCGGCCTACGTAACCTACTTCCGTATACTTCGTCGCCTCTACTTTTACAAAGGGAGCTCCCGTCAAGTCGGCCAAACGTCTGGCGATTTCCGTCTTTCCGACACCGGTCGGCCCGATGAGTAAAATGTTTTTCGGAATAATTTCCTTTTGCAGTTCGGCACTCAGCTTCTTGCGTCTCCAGCGATTTCTCAGAGCAACCGCTACGGATTTCTTGGCTCCGTCTTGCCCGATAATATATTTATTCAGTTGCGCCACTATTTCTTTAGGCGTCAAATTTTCTCTTTCCGTCATAAATTAAGGTCTCCCTTTCTATATTTCCTCGCATATAACGTTGTGATTCGTATATACGCAAATATCCGCTGCAATATGCAAGGATCTCTCGGCAATTTCTTTAGCCGTCAAGTCCGTATTATTCTTTAAGGCACGAGCAGCCGCCAAGGCATACATACCGCCGGAACCGATGGCACTGATACCGTCATCGGGTTCAATAACTTCACCTGTTCCGGATAACATGAGAATCCGCTCTCCGTCCGATACGAGCAAAAGGGCTTCCAGCTTATGTAAAACCTTATCACTGCGCCAGTCTTTGGCAAGTTCTACGGCACTGCGAATAAGATTTCCGTTATATTCATTAAGTTTAGCTTCAAATCTGTCAAAAAGGGAAAAGGCATCGGCTACGGATCCGGCAAATCCGCTGACAACCTTACCGTTATATAGACGTCTTACCTTTTGCGCCGTTCCTTTCATAATGACAGAATTTCCCATAGTAACCTGACCGTCTCCGGCAATGGCCGTTTTTCCGTCTTTGCTCACGGCTACAATGGTCGTTGCATGAAAAGCCGTTTCCATTTATATCTTCTCCTTCATCACTTCAATAGCTTCTAAGGCACGTTGCGCCAAAAGTGCATTTTTTTCTCTTTTTTTCATTCGTTTTTTAATACCCAAAGGTGAAATAATACCGAAATTCACATTCATGGGCTGGAAGTTATCGTTCGGTCCCGTGGAAATATAGTGACTCAACGCTCCCAGCGCCGTCTCCTTCGGGAAGGTAATGCAGGCTTCTTCCTTGCACAGCTTGGCAGCGTTAATACCGGCCAAAAGTCCCATAGAAGCCGACTCCAAGTATCCTTCTACACCTGTTAATTGCCCGGCAAAGAAAAGAGAGTCTCTTTTTCTGTATTGTAAGGTCGGCAAGAGCAACTCCGGTGAATTGATATATGAATTTCGATGCATAACCCCGTAACGAACGAATTCCGCCTCTTCCAAGCCGGGAATCATGGAAAATACCCGTTTTTGTTCGGGGAATTTCAAATGGGTTTGAAAACCCACAATGTTGTACAGCGTAGCACTGCCGTTATCCTGTCTCAATTGTACGACAGCATAAGGGACCGTATCCGTTCCCGGCAGTTCCAGACCGACAGGCTTCATAGGCCCGTAGCGCAACGTGTCGATACCGCGAGATCCCATGACTTCTACGGGCATACATCCTTCAAAGACGGTATCATCCTTTTCAAATTCATGTAATTCGGCACATTCGGCCGTCGTTAAAGCCTGCCAGAACGCTTTATACTCATCTTCCGTAAAAGGGCAATTCAAATAATCGGCACCGCCCTTACCGTATCGTGCCGCTCTGTACACCTTATTCATATTAAGGGACTCGACAGTAACAATAGGCGCAGCCGCATCATGGAAGTGAAAGTATTCTTCACCTGTCAGTTGGGCAATGGCCGACGACAAGCCGTCGGATGTCAGAGGGCCGCTGGCAATAATGCAAGGACGATCCTCGGGAATTTCCGTCACTTCTTCATGAGTGATCGTAATTAAAGGGTGGTTTTTAATCTTTTCCGTAACATATTCACTGAAAGGAACTCTGTCGACAGCCAAGGCTCCACCGGCGGGAACACGGGTAGCATCGGCAGCTTCCATGATCAGTGACCCCAGACGACGCATTTCTTCCTTTAAAAGGCCCACCGCATTTTCCACGTTAGCGGCTCGAAAAGAATTACTGCACACCAGCTCGGCGAAAAAATCCGTATGGTGGGCCGGCGATTTTTTGTGCGGACGCATTTCCGCAAGCTCCGTCGGAATACCGCGTTGAGCCGCCTGCCAAGCCGCCTCGGCACCGGACAGGCCGGCTCCGATTACAAGAAGACTATTTTTCATTGACTGTCTCACCTTTTTTATGATTTTCACAAGCATCATTACTGCAAAAGAGTTTATCCTGTCCGTTTTTATAATGTTTGACCGTCATAATACTGCCGCAAAGAGAACATTTTTTATCTACCGGTTCATTCCATAAGACAAAGTCGCAATCAGGATAACGATTACATCCGTAGAAGGTGCGACCGCGCTTTGATTTTCGCTTAATCAGACTGCCTTCACCGCACTTGGGACAAGTAATACCCGTATCTTCGACAATAGCCTTCGTATTACGGCATTCAGGGAAATTGGAACAAGCCAAGAATTTTCCGAAACGCCCGAATTTATAAACCATGGGAGAGCCGCAAAGTTCACACAGTTCTCCCGATTCCTGTCCGGCTACGGTTACTTTTTCCATGCCTTCTTCCGCATGATCCAATTCAGGCTTGAATACCTCGTAAAACTCTTTAAGTACGTGTGTGTATGTATCGCTTCCCTGTTCGATACCGTCCAGAGATTCTTCCATATGAGCTGTAAAGTCTACATTAATGATGCCGTCAAAATATTCTTTTAATAACTTGATTGTTACTACACCCAATTCTGTAGGTACGAATTGTTTATCCTGCTTTTCCACGTAATTTCGATTCTTAATCGTATCCATAATAGGAGCATACGTACTGGGTCGTCCGATGCCCTTTTCTTCCAACGTTTTAATCAGACTGGCTTCCGTATAGCGAGCCGGCGGTTGAGTAAAATGCTGGACCTTTTCAACCTTTTTATTATGCACGATTGTAGCTTCATGAATAGGCGGTAATTCTTGGCTTCCCTTTTCTTTCTGTTCTTCATAAAGCTCCGTAAATCCCTTAAAGAGTACCGTATATCCCGAAGCTTTTAATTCATAGTTACCGCTTTCCACTGTAATGGACATGTGTTCCGTTTCAACAGGAGCCATCTGGCTGGCAAGGAAACGGTTCCAAATGAGTGTATACAAACGCAGTTGGTCACGAGATAAAAAAGCGGAGACGACTTGCGGCGTCAATTCCAGCGAGGTCGGCCTGATAGCTTCGTGAGCGTCTTGGCTTGTAGCTCGTGACTTATACGCATGAGGTTTAGGCGGCACAAACTCTTTACCGTACACATTGGCGATAAATTCTCGAGCGCCCTTAATCATATCTTCATTAATTCGCGTCGAATCCGTACGCATATAGGTAATAAGCCCTACATGACCGCGACCGCCTAATTCAAGGCCTTCGTACAACTGCTGTGCCAGCATCATCGTCTTTTTAGCACCGAAATTCAACTTGCCTACACATTCCTGCTGCATTGTCGATGTAGTAAACGGCGGCTGAGGCATCCGTTTACGCTTGCGTTTTTCTACCTTGGTAACCTTATCGGCAGGTCGATTTTCCTTACGACTTTCCCAACGCAATTCCGCCTCTACGGCGTCAGCAGCGGCTTTATCGGACAATTTTATTTTCTTGCCTTTTTCCTTAATTACGTCAGCCGTAATTTTCATGCCGTCGTCAGTTTCGTAGACAGCCGATACGGACCAATATTCTTCAGGCACAAAGGCTTTTATTTCTTCTTCGCGTTCGCAAATAAGACGTACGGCTACAGATTGCACACGACCGGCACTAAGTCCCTTGCAGACCTTTTTCCACAATAAGGGGCTTAATTGATACCCTACAATACGATCCAAAATTCGTCGTGCCTGCTGAGCATCCACACGATTTAAATCAATCGGTTCCGGATCACTGAGACCTGCCGTAACGGCGTCCTTCGTAATTTCATGGAACATAATTCGACACGGTTCCTGCAAATCCATTTCCAAAATATGCGCCAAATGCCAGGAAATAGCTTCACCTTCTCTATCAGGGTCAGTTGCGAGGTACACTTTCTTGGAGCGTACATACTCGTGTCTCAGTTCCTCAATAATTTTCTTTTTATCATACATATCGATATACGTCGGTGCGAAATCACGACTCACATCGACACCGAATTGATTGCGCGGCAAATCGCGCAAATGCCCGCGACTGGCAAGAACTTTAAAGTCTTTACCGAGAAACTTTTCAATCGTCTTGGCCTTAGCGGGAGATTCGACGATAACCAGATTTTTGGCATTTTTCGGCAAAGGGTCCAATTTTTTCAACGGTTCTCTTACCGGCAGATTGACACTGCCTTTAATAATAACCTTTTCTTTTTGAGCGCTTTTTTTCTTGCGGCCTTTTTTCGAATCGTCTATAGTAATCGTTCGCTTAATGGGGAATTCCAGCATATATACTCATCCTAACTGTCATAAAAGGGATATTTTCATTCAGTATTATATATTACACTATTTATATAGGCTCCTTCAACTCACAACCGGTACTGAAAAGGCTTTTAAATTTTTCTTGGTAATGATATAATAAAAAAAGTTTTGTAGAAAGTTTTACAAGGAGGAAATATGATGACATCCAAATATTTAAAAACAGCACTTCTTTGTGCTTGTTTATCCACATCTCTCATTTGTGCGGCTCCTTCTTATGCCGATGCGGCTAACGAAGCGCCTACGGTTTCCGTTTCCGGCTATGCGGAAGAAAAAGTAGCTCCCGATACGGCTTATATGACCGTAGGCATGAACACAACGGCAGCTACGGCTAAAGAAGCTCGCATGCAAAACGACACTATTATGAACCGTGTACAACACTCGGCTCTTTCTCTGGGTATCGCCCAAAAGGACATGAAGACAAAAAACTTCACTGTCTATCCGACCTATGATAAAAATCAGAAAATCAACGGCTACTCCGTTTCCAATAATTTGGAACTGAAAGTCACGGACTTTACGCTCATCTCCAAACTCATTGCGAAAGCTATGCAAGACGGCGCTAATGACATTAGCGGCGTTTATTTTACGACGGAAAAGGCGGATACGGTACGTTCCAACCTGATTAAAACGGCTATCTACAACGGCAAGCAAACGGCTCAGGCTGCTGCCGAAGCGACGGGACATCGCTTGGGCGATGTGAAATCCATTACCATTAACGGTAACTCCCCCTCCTACAAGGCAACTGTCGATATGTTCAGCCTGCGGGCTGCAAAGATGGAAACGTCCACGCCCATCGAACCGGGAACGAATACTTTCAGTGAATCGGTAGAAGTGGTATATTACTTACAGTAAACACCTCTGTATAACCTTTGACGCCGACTGCCAAAGCAGTCGGCGTCTTTTTTAGGTTCTTTTGCAAATGTTGGGGTCTAGCTACCCAACCAGTTTTTTTCGGCATCGAACACCATTGTGTTCGGTGCCGTTCTTTTTGCTCAACAATAGAATACGAGTTCGGAAGCGCCCAAAGTGTCTAAGACCGTAACTTATTCGTTTCAATACTTTGATCTTGTTATTGCATCCCTCCGTATAGCCGTTTGAAGAAGGTAGTAAGAGTACATTGAGGGCAAGAATATCTACGTTGCTTGTATTTAGCACAAATATATAAACCATGGATACTACCTAAGTTGATCGTACGGACTCGGTAGTCCTTTATGTATTTCGTAGTATGCCCGCAACAAGGGCAGGTATGCTCTGTA
>NZ_JAQCUN010000021.1:1527-5060 GCF_027685385.1 Megasphaera sp. AF13-6AC | reverse complement strand
CGTTCTTTTTGCTCAACAATAGAATACGAGTTCGGAAGCGCCCAAAGTGTCTAAGACCGTAACTTATTCGTTTCAATACTTTGATCTTGTTATTGCATCCCTCCGTATAGCCGTTTGAAGAAGGTAGTAAGAGTACATTGAGGGCAAGAATATCTACGTTGCTTGTATTTAGCACAAATATATAAACCATGGATACTACCTAAGTTGATCGTACGGACTCGGTAGTCCTTTATGTATTTCGTAGTATGCCCGCAACAAGGGCAGGTATGCTCTGTAACAGGAAGTATCACTTCATAGATTAATGAATCATCTTTCCGGTAGGAATTAGTAATAAATTCCCCTTTAATATGGAAGAAGGGTTGTATATAATCAATAGTAGGCATATGAGATCGCATCCTTTCTTTAGGGCTTGGACACTTTTATTGTAAAGCATGCGAGCCTCATATGCTTTTGTTTTGGAAAAAAATAAATGTTGAAATCGGCACCCATTCGGTGCTGACCCCAACATTTATTATAGAACCTTTATTCATACAATTATCGTATTTACAGTTATGACTTACTCGGCTTTTGAAAATACGGAAAATACTTCTCTGTTTGCATGCCGGCTGTCTTCAAAATACAGGGAACGGTTCAGCTCTTTTTCCAAAGCCTCTTTTCGTTTCTTATCCTTAAACAGGGCCAAAACATCGGCATGAGCACTGATCAAAATATCACCCTTAATAGGATGTACTTTCATCATATGGCGCAATTGACGAACGATTTGGATATACACCGATTCAGGAGAGGCCAAAACACCTGTGCCGCCACAAACGGTGCAAGGAGAAAATTGAGATAAATGGATACTTTGCCGTGATTTTTTTCGTGTAATTTCCACGAGATTCAGGGCCGTCATGCCGAATACATGGACTCTCGCCCTATCGGCTGCCGTTTCACGCTGCAAAATACGTAAAAGTTCGTCTCTCCTGTCGGATCGGGGCATATCAATAAAGTCCACTAAAATGATGCCCCCTATATCGCGCAATCGCAACTGTCTTGCGATTTCTACCGCCGCCTCGCGATTTACATGAAAGAGCGTTTCCTCAAGGGTGCTGTTACCTACATATTTACCGCTATTGACATCAATGACCGTCAAAGCCTCCGTGTGATCGAAAATAAGAGTTCCTCCTGAAGGCAACATAACTTGCCTGGACATAACATTCTGTAACTCATCTTCAATGTGATAATAGTCGAATACAGGATCTTCTCCTTCATATAAAATCAGGCGCTCTCTATCTATTTCGTCTTCCGAAAAAAAAGAACTCAAACGTTCATAAGCGTCTTTATTATCTACAATGACAGTATTTACATCATCCGTACAGTAATCCCTGATCATACGCATCAAAAGATCCGCTTCGCGATATAAAAGCTTCGGCTTTCTTGTAGTCTTATAACGTGCCCTTATACTCTCCCATGTACGCAATAAGTAGTGTAAATCTGCCGCTAATTCCTCTTCCGATACGTCTTTGGCGACAGTCCTTACAATCATACCGATACCTTCTGGCTTAACGGCACTGACAATAGTTCGCAAGCGATTTCTTTCCTCTTCGTCCTGAATTTTTTTGGACACGCCTACGTAATCTACCGTAGGCATTAAGACGGCATAACGACCGGCAATACTGACATTGGCCGTCACCTTGGCTCCCTTCATGGGTTGTTCGTCTTTAACTACTTGTACAAGTACGCTTTGCCCTACGGAAATATGGGTCTGTTGGATTTCTTCTTTTGTCGCCGCACGGGGAAATAAATCCCCTAAATATAAAAAGGCGTTCTTTTTACGACCTATATCGACAAAAGCAGCCTGCATGGCAGGCAGGATATTCTGTATGACACCCTTGTAGATATGATTAACAATATGTGCTTCGTCATTTCGTTCCACTGCATAGTCCGTCAAATTTCCGTTTTCTATGACGGCCATTCGCGTTTCTTCCGGAATAACATCGGCAACCAATAATTTCATAGCACATCGCCAACTTTCGTATTACGGCATTTCGAACAAAGTTCGATTCTCTCCCTTTTGTCGCGACCATAGCCCCGTTCTTTCGGCAAGCATCAGGGTCGGGTCAACGGGAATATCGAATTGCCGAGCTAATAATTCCCACACTTGAGAGGGCTTTACGGCACCCGACTCGTTTTGATAAATGCGTACACGCAAGTGTATGTCCGATCCGTCTATTTGTGCCGTAATCGGTTCCAATACATGGTCTTTTACATTAATATATCTTGTTTTGCGTGTTTTCGGTGAATATTTTTCATACACCGCTTCTTCAGCCTTGTTAAACACATCAAGACGACGATTGATTACGTCTTCTTCTATAGATTCCGTTAAAGGCCCGGACAAAAGGTACTCGGCATAATTAGCTATGGCCATGAGCTTCGGTGCCTTATCGGATACATACCGCCCCTCAAGAACGGCAAACCCTTCGGGAGCCTTTTCATTCATACGCTGCTTTACATCTTCCACATCTACTGTTTCAGCCAATTCTATATCCATGTATTCTTCTGCCGCCGCCACACCTACACCCAAAGCGGAAGCAAAGGCTATTTTCATATGAGGATTGAAGCCTTCCGAGTATTGTACGGGTAAATCGGCTCGAATTACGACATAACGAACGGCTCGGGCAAAATCGAGATGCGACAAAAAGCGCAAGGCCTTGTCCTTCTTAATAGCTAAACGTAGTCTTGCCATTGCCGTCACCTGCTTTCAAATCTATAATATGAACGCCTAAATTGGGACAGACACCGCAACCCGTACATCGTTTACGGCGACAATCATCTGTCAGCTCTTCGTCATGGGCTTTCTTCCACTCATTGAGCAAGTATGCTTTAGCTACACCGGCACTCATGTGATCCCACGGGAAGGGTTCTTGCTCTCCTCTTTGTCGAGATGCGAAGTAATCTACCTCAAGACCGGCGTCTGCAAAAGAATCATTCCATTTATCGTAATCGAACATCTCCGTCCAACCGTCGAACTTACAACCCTTTTTCCACGCATAATACAGAACCTTACCCAATCGTCTGTCGCCTCTGGCAAAGGCTGCCTCCATGCGCCCCGTACGAGCATCGTGATAATGATAAGAAATGTGTTTATCGCGAATAAGGCCCTTAATATACTGCTGCTTTCGTTCTATTTCTTCAATGGAGCATTGAGGTGCCCATTGAAAAGCCGAATGAGCCTTAGGTACGAAACTGGATACGGAGACCGTAACCTTTCCGTTATTCTTTCCCGTCACCTTGCGATACAAATTCAAAACCTTATAAGCCAAGTCGGCAATTCCTGCCAAATCTTCATCCGTTTCCGTCGGCAAGCCCATCATGAAATAAAGTTTGACTGTCGACCAACCGTTTTGGAAGGCATTTTCACAAGCATCCAGTAAGTCTTTCTCCGTAACCCCCTTATTAATTACATCACGCAGGCGTTGAGTTCCCGCTTCGGGTGCAAAGGTCAGGCCGCTTTTACGAACCTGCTGAACTTTTTTGGCAATATCGACGGAAAA
>NZ_JAQCUN010000021.1:0-1517 GCF_027685385.1 Megasphaera sp. AF13-6AC | reverse complement strand
CAGATCCCTTCGGAGCCGGCTATCATATCATTCAGTCAAAAATAGCTATCGGTTCGGGAATGCTTTTCGGCAAGGGTCTTTTCAAAGGGACTCAGAGTCAGTTGAATTTTTTACCTGAAAATCATACGGATTTTATTTTTTCCGTTATCGGTGAAGAATTGGGATTTTTAGGGTGTCTCTTTTTACTTTTTTTATATTTTGTACTCATTTACAGGGCCTTGGTTACGGCTAAGGAATGCAAGGAACCTTTTGGAATGTTACTGGTTACGGGTATTGTAGCCATGTGGACTTTTGAAATACTCGTCAATGTCGGTATGACTTGCGGTATTATGCCTGTTACGGGTATTCCGTTACCCTTTATGAGTTACGGTGTCAGTGCTTTGACTACTAATATGATGGCCCTGGCGGTAGTATTGAGTGTCCATATGCGACAACAATCGGCAATTTTTTTATAGACGGAGAATAACGTGCAAATACAGATAGATCCCATACTATTAAGTAAGGTACAGAAGCCGGCCCGATATGTGGGTGGAGAATGGAACAGCGTAGTAAAAAATCACAGTGATGTAGATTTTACGGTTGCTTACTGTTTTCCTGATGTTTATGAAGTGGCTATGAGTCATTTAGGACTCAGAATTTTGTATGCTCTCTTGAATAAACGCAGTGATACGGCAGCGGAACGGGTTTATGCCCCGTGGCCGGATATGGAAGAATTAATGCGTAAAAAGGGATATCCCCTTTATTCACTGGAAACGAAGACGGCTGTTCGCGATTTTGATATGGTCGGCTTTACGCTTCAATATGAAATGAGTTTTACCAATATTTTGAACATGCTCGATTTGGCGGGAATTCCCTTGCTTGCATCGGAACGTAGTGAAGAAACCCCTCTTATTGTTGCCGGAGGGCCTTGTACCTATAATCCCGAACCCTTGGCCGAATACTTTGATCTCTTTTGTCTCGGCGAATCGGAAGAATCGGTTCAATTATTGGCTGACACGATTATTGCTTGGAAGAAAGCCGGTAAGCCGGGCGGGAAAAAAGGTCTGTTAAAAACATTGGCTATGCAAAAGGGAAATTACGTACCTGCTTTTTACGAGCCTCACTATGATTCGGAAGGGAATTTTCTGGCTTTGGTCCCTACGGAAGCGGAGGCGAAAACATGCATTGAAAAATGTGTTGTTGCCGATGAAGAAACGGTTTTTTATCCGACGGAACCGATTGTGCCGAATATTGATATCGTTCATAATCGGGCTGTTGTTGAACTCTTTCGCGGTTGCAGTCGCGGGTGCCGTTTTTGTCAGGCAGGAGTTTTGTATCGACCCGTAAGGGAAAAAACACCGGAGCATTTGGCGGATTTAGCTGAACAAATAGTTAAAAATTCCGGGTATGATGAAATTTCTCTCATGAGTCTGAGCTCTGCAGACTATTCGCGACTTCCCGAATTAGTCGACTTACTGTTGGAACGCTTTAAGGGGAAGAAGGTCAGCGTCAGTCTGCCGTCATTACGAGTCGACAGC
>NZ_JAQCUN010000209.1:0-1472 GCF_027685385.1 Megasphaera sp. AF13-6AC | reverse complement strand
ACGCCAAATACGCTGTCGTTTAATTCCATTTCACCGGTTTGCACACCGGCAATATTATACGTACTTACTTTCGGCATTTATATTATCCTCCTTCCTGTTTGACAATATTATCTGGGTTTTACAGTATCACGAATCATTACGATGCTGCCTTTGGGGCCCGGGATACCGCCTTTAATCAAGATGATGTTCTTTTCCGTATCGACTTTAACAACCGAAAGGTGAAGAACTGTTGCCTGATTGCCGCCCATTTGTCCAGGAAGCTTTTTACCTTTGATGACTTTACCGCCACCACCGGAAATCATAGGTCCGAGAGAACCGGGTTCACGATGAGATTTGGAACCGTGTCCCATAGGTCCGCGGTGGAAACCGTGACGTTTAATCGTGCCGGCAAACCCCTTACCTTTTGTGGTGCCAACTACGTCGACGAGATCGCCGCTTGCGAAAATATCAGCTGCCAGAGTTTGGCCTACCGTATATTCCGGTGTATCTGTCAGACGCAGTTCGCGTAAATGTTTCACAGGACTTACGCCTGCTTTGTCGAACTGACCCTTAACGGGTTTGGTTAAGTGTTTTTCTTTGATTTCGCCGTAGCCGAGCTGAATCGAATTGTAACCGTCCGTATCAACCGTCTTAACACGAACCACTACATTCGGGGAAGCTTCTACGACAGTTACGGGGACTACAGCGCCTTCTTCAGTAAAGACCTGAGTCATGCCCAATTTCTTACCCAAAATAGCTTTAGACATAATCGCACCTCCTCCTATAATTTGATTTGAATGTCTACGCCTGCCGGAAGATCCAGTCTCATGAGCGCATCAACGGTTTTGGGTGATGCATTCAAAATGTCGATAAGACGCTTATGAGTGCGTAATTCGAACTGTTCACGAGAGTCTTTGTTCACATGAGGAGAACGAAGAATCGTGAAAATGTTCTTTTCCGTCGGAAGCGGAATCGGTCCGGATACCATTGCTCCTGTCCGTTTCGCCGTGTCGACGATTTTCGCCGCGCTCAGATCCAATGTCTTGTGATCATACGCTTTGAGGCGAATTCTGATTCTTTCCTGTTTTGCCATTACGTAATTCCTCCTATCGTTCGTTTCACGGAACGAACTGCTCCGCGGGAGTTTCCCCGAAAGACGGGCAACATCCCGTTTCATAGTTTTCTACGCGGCCACAAAAAGGGCATACGAATCCCAGTGCCACGTACTTGACTATTTTACTACAAATCGCAAAGCCATGCAAGCTGTTTTTGCCTGGATTCCAAGCCTTTTTCCTCGCTAAAAAGACGTTTTTACGAAAAATACGGTTTCGATTCTTTTAGAGAAAACTTTGTCTTTTCGTATTGAACATTCTATGATCAACCAATGGTCGACAAAAAATCTCCCCTGCCGAAGCAAGGGAGATTTTCGTTTATAGAAATCTTACTGTTCGATTTCCGATACGACACCGGCACCTACCGTACGGCCGCCTTCG
>NZ_JAQCUN010000208.1:1049-1491 GCF_027685385.1 Megasphaera sp. AF13-6AC | reverse complement strand
TGTTATTTTGAGGATCCTAAGACGCAGGCCGTTATTTCTACATACGGTACGAGAAATATGATGAATATGACGGCCGATCAGCTATATCGGATTGCCCTCAATGTAAACGGCTCGCCTCAGCTGTCGATTCAGGAAAAAAGCGATACCGGTTATGTCATCGGTTGGCAAAAGAAGGACAAAATGTTTTATGAAGTCCTTGTCGTCAACTCGAACGGCACATATTCATCCTTTTCCGTCGTTTATCCGGTAAAGGAAAAAGCAACTTATGAAGGTTATTGTGAACACATGAGACGGTCTTTTGTGCCTACCGGCGTTATGACACAAACGAAATAAGTCATGCCTGAATGTTACGGTCTGTAAAGTAATTTTGCTTGCCATAACATATTTGTTTATGGTAGAATCAATACGTTAATTAAGGCACTCCTCTGTCGGAAGGACGATT
>NZ_JAQCUN010000208.1:0-1039 GCF_027685385.1 Megasphaera sp. AF13-6AC | reverse complement strand
AGCTGCCCGTATTCGCGAACGCCGATAAAAAGGTCCGAAAAAGACTCCCGTCAGGGAGTCTTTTTTTGTGTCTGTTTATGAAAAAGACAGGCGAAGGAATAAGGACATTCCCGATTTCCGCCCCGGTGACACGGTCAAAGTTCATGTAAAGGTTGTAGAAGGCAACCGTGAACGTATCCAGGTCTTCGAAGGCGTTGTTATCGGTCGTCAAAACGGCGGAGTTCGTGAAACATTCACGGTTCGTCGTGTTTCTTACGGCATCGGTGTAGAACGTACATTTCTTGTACATTCGCCCCGTCTTGCAAAAATCGAAGTATCTCGCCGCGGGATTGTTCGTCGCGCGAAACTTCATTACTTGCGCGGACTTACAGGCAAAGCTGCCCGTATTCGCGAACGCCGATAAAAAGGTCCGAAAAAGACTCCCGTCAGGGAGTCTTTTTTTGTGTCTGTTTATGAAAAAGACAGGCGAAGGAATAAGGTCTTATTCTGGAATTTGCAGGGGCGCTATGCTATACTATATAACATATTATTAAAGTTAATTTACGAGGTGATTACAATGGAACCTATTTATGTAACAGGACATAAAAGTCCCGATACGGACTCTATCTGTTCGTCTTTCGGCATGGCTCGTTTAAAACAATTAAAAGGTATTGACGCCGTACCCGTACGGGCCGGTGAAATTAATAAGGAAACGGCGTTTGCTCTTGATTATTTCGGTGTAAAGCCGCAACAGTTGATGAGTGATTTTTACGTAAAGGTAGAAGATGCGGTTCATCGGAACTTAAAACCCCTTGCTGAAGAAGCCTCTTTAAAGGATGCGGCCTTATGGTTTAACGAACATGATCAACATGCTTTTGCACCTGTCGTTAAGGGAAATAAGCTTGTAGGTGTTCTTGAACGCAGTGCCTTGGCTGAAGAATTTATTAAAACCGTTACCGGTGCGGAATTGGATACGGTTAGAGCTTTGGTTCACGAACCGCAAATGACTTTTTCCGTAAACGACAACGGTCATGACGTTCCCGAGACAGGATGCTACGTA
>NZ_JAQCUN010000207.1:0-1509 GCF_027685385.1 Megasphaera sp. AF13-6AC | reverse complement strand
GTTTGTCCGTAGGTGTCGGTGCGCAAAGCTTGGTTAAGGATTTTGTAGCCGGCTTTTTTATACTCGTTGAAAACCAATATGCAATCGGGGATATTATTCGAATCAAAGGCTTAACGGGAAAGGTTTTGGAACTGACCTTGCGAACCACGAAGTTGGAAGGGTCGGACCATGTGATACACACTGTTCCGAACGGCTTAATTGATACGGTGACAAACTACTCGAAAGAAACGTATTTCGGAGCCGTCCGCATTTGTGTCTCCCAAGACTACGATCCGGAAAAGGTTATGAAAATTTTAAATGATTCTTTGGCTGCCGTGTCGGGGCTCAAGGAATTGAAACCCGGAGCCGCCGTGTCGGGCCTGTCTTCTATGGACAAAGACTCTTTTTTCTATGATGTGAAGCTGCCGTCGGCGTGGGTCGACTCATGTACCGTGTGTGCGGCTTATCAGTACGAGGCAGCCAAGCGTCTGTATACTGCTGGTATCGTCCTACGCAGTATTCGTATAGGTGGTCCCGAACTTGTTAAAGAAAACGGTATGTCCGCGTAAGGAGTGAAAATATGACCGATTTTGTCAAATATGCAATCGGAGATATTGTGCAATTGAAGAAAGCACATCCCTGTGGTTCATTTGAATGGGAAGTAGTACGGACGGGTGTCGATTTTATTATTGTTTGTTGCGGTTGCGGTCATCGCGTCATGGTATCGCGACCTAAATTCGAAAAATCCGTAAAGAAAATTATTTCGCATAAGGAAAAATCATAAAGCAGTGCGGTATAAGAATTTGCTTATGCCGCACTCTTTGCAGGCTGATGAGAGTCGAAAAATTGACAGGTAAATAGGCTTTACCTATAATGAGTAAAGAAAAAAGAAATGGGAGTCGAAGGTTATATTTCTCCACCCGTTTCGGACAAGGGAGATGAAGGCGGCTGTATACTTCGACAGCCGCCTTTTTTAGAGGAGGCACGCATGCGATTACGTAGAAAACCGTGGATTGACGAGGCAATACGGGAGTACGACTCCTTCGTATACTTGCAACCGCAGGAGGACCTGAAAGGAAGATGGCGTGAGGTCTTTGATAATCCGACGGCGCCTTTGTGGGTTGAGCTCGGTACGGGAAAGGGAAACTTCATATCTCGCTTAGCCGATATTCACAGAGAGGTTAATTTTATAGGCATTGAAGTGCAATTGGGGGTTTTATACTATGCCGCTAAGAAATGTGCGGCTGCCGAACTTACCAATGTACGCTTGTTACGGTTTGATGCCGCTTTTTTGGAAACTCTCTTTGCACCCGGCGAAGTAGATCGCTTTTTTATCAATTTCTGTGACCCTTGGCCTAAAAAACGGCACGCCAAACGCCGCTTGACCTACAGGGGGTTTTTGGATCGCTATGCACGTTTGTTGGCTGCTGACGGAGAAATTCACTTTAAGTCCGATAATGCGGGACTTTTCGACTTTACGTTGGAAGAGTTCAACGCTCGTCACTGGCCTTTGTCAGAGGTAACCTACGA
>NZ_JAQCUN010000206.1:0-1524 GCF_027685385.1 Megasphaera sp. AF13-6AC | reverse complement strand
GAACCCGCCTACGTTGTTAACTACTTTGTTCCATAAACTTTTCAATCCCATGATAAAATCCTCCTTAGTAATTTCTCGGTCCGAATATAGCCGTACCGACGCGGACAATATTGGCGCCTTCTTCAATTGCTATCTCAAAATCGTGAGTCATGCCCATTGATAAATAACGGACCTGCCCGTCAGGAAATTTTCCTTTCATGTCATCGTACAAGGCCTTTGCAATACGAAATACGGGCCTCGTCTCTTCGACATTTTCAAAGTTGGGTGCCATGCACATAAAACCGCAAACGCGTACGTGTTGAGCCTCCTTAGCCAAACAACACAACTCCGGAAACTCTTCGACGGCAGCTCCGGTTTTACTCTCCTCTCGAGCCACATTTACTTGCAATAAAATATCCTGTACTTTTCCGATTTTTTCCGCCTCTTTGTCAATCGCCGCCAGCAAATGTTGCGAGTCGACGGAGTGAATGAGGTCGAAATGAGCTACGGCCTGCTTCACTTTATTGGTCTGTAAATGACCGATAAGGTGCCACTTCAGCTTATTATCGGGGAATGCTTTTTGCTTGTCCGTTCCTTCCTTCACCCGGTTTTCACCTACATCGGTAACGCCGCATGAAGCCGCTTCAATCATATCCTCTACAGGATGATTCTTCGTAACGGCAACAAGAGTTACCGTATCGACTCGACCTGCTCGAGCCATAGCTGAAGCCATGCGCGAGCGGACATTTTCAAGGTTTTCTGCAATCAAGCCGTATCCCCCTGTCTAAAAAAAACTTATACGTTCCTATTATATATAGTTATCTGCACAATTACCAGTCTTTTTTACAAAAAGCTTTGTTATAGTAATAAAGCGAAAACCGTATTACGCCCGCAATAGATGCCTTGCCGTCGCAAAGAAAAAAATCGCTCTCTTTCTTTATAAGTACACGAGTTGCTGACGAATATGTGCTGACTGTTGACTCCGCCCTGTTTCAGCTCCCTTTCAACCGCCTCTTTCATATTCACATGTACGGTTAATCCTATCTCACCTTGCTTTTTCATCAAAGCATCGGCAACATTTACGGTTACATACTCCCCCGAAGCAGCCGGACCGATATAGGCAAACAACTCTTCGGGTCTACTTCCGTAAACGATATTCATTGCAAAAAGGACGGACGAAACCAATCTGTTTTTCAATTCCGGAATATCTGCCGTCACTACGGCACAGGCATGATGTTGTGCATCAAAAAGAATAAGCGGTACGGCATCGGCGGCAAACATGAATAAAGGAGTATCTCGCAAATCCGTCATCAGGGCCTTCGTTCTTTTTAACGCACAGAAATAATCTCCCGCTCCGGCCCCCCGCTCAGCTTCTCCTACGACGACAATATGTCCCAGCTCGCCGCCCCCTGCCGTCGTAATGTTCAAAGGGTCGCAAGCTAAAGCGGCACAAAGCCGTCGTCTGTTCTCTAACACGGATAAAGCGGTATCACCGCCTTCAAAGTCACAGTTCAAGGAAGCATATTCTCCGGAACTGCACCCGCC
>NZ_JAQCUN010000205.1:0-1564 GCF_027685385.1 Megasphaera sp. AF13-6AC | reverse complement strand
TTGGGTCTTATTATCAGCGTTTGCCGATTGTCGGGAATCAAGCTGTTAAAAGCTGTCAGCGTATGCTACGTAAACGTCATTCGCGGAACGCCTATGCTGGTTCAGATCTTTTTGATTTATTTTGCTCTTCCGCAAGTGCTCGGGACTCGTATCGATCCCTTTCTGGCAGCCGTCTTGGCTTGCTCTATCAATAGCGGTGCTTATGTATCCGAAATTTTCCGTGCCGGAATTCAGTCAGTAGATAAAGGACAAATGGAAGCGGGCCGGTCTTTGGGGCTTTCGTGGATGCAAACTATGTTTTATATTATTTTGCCGCAAGCCTTTAAACATGTCATTCCTCCCTTAGGCAATGAGTTTATCTCCATGACGAAGGAAACGGCTCAGGTTTCCGTCATCGGCTTTGAAGAATTGACACGTCGCGGTCAGTTGATTATTTCCAAAACTTACGGGGCCTTGGAAATTTGGTTGGCCGTTGCCGTACTTTACCTGATTATGACCCTCGGTATCGCTCAACTGGTCAGCTATTTGGAACGGAGGTTCGCAACGGATGATAGAAATTAAAAATTTAAAAAAATCCTTCGGCAAGCATGAGATTTTAAAAGGTATTAACCTCACCATTCAAGATAAAGAAGTTGTCGTAATTATCGGGCCTTCCGGATCGGGAAAAAGCACGATTTTACGGTGTATTAATTACTTGGAAGAACCTACGTCGGGGGAAATCATTGTCGACGGATTGACTCTTGATTCGACAAAGAAAGTAAATGAAGTTCGCATGGAAGTGGGAATGGTTTTTCAGAGATTCAATCTTTTTCCGCACATGACCGTTTTGGAAAATATAATTTTGGCACCGGTTAAAACAAAGCGTATGACAAAAGAAGAAGCTACGAATGTAGCTATAGCTTTGCTGGAGAAAGTCGGCTTAAGCGATAAAAAAGATGCTTATCCCGGTACTTTGTCGGGCGGTCAACAGCAGCGTGTGGCTATTGCCAGAGCCTTAGCCATGAAACCTAAATTCATGCTCTTTGATGAACCCACCTCGGCCCTTGATCCGGAAATGGTCCGCGAAGTTCTCGACGTTATTAAAGATTTGGCCAAAGAAGGTATGGCCATGGCTATTGTTACTCATGAAATGGGTTTTGCCCGTGAAGTCGCGGACAGGGTTCTTTTTATTGACGGCGGTATTGTATTGGAAGAAGGCACGCCTGAAGATATTTTTACCAATGCCAAAGAAGAACGTACGAGAGAGTTCTTATCTAAAATACTTTAAAATAAAAAAGACGGGCATGGGCTCGTCTTTTTTTTATGGGAAAATGTCTTTTTTTCATGTATCAACCTTAAATATACCTATTCGGTATATTTAGGTAAAAAATAACTATTATTAGTTGATAGAAAAGTTGAGATGACCTATAATATGAATATAATTATTAGTTAGCAGGGAGGAATGAAAATGAATATTGCAGTATTAGTTAAACAGGTTCCGTCCGTTTCCGATATTGAACTTGATCCGAAAACCAATAATCTCGTGCGTATCGGTGCACCGTCTATGTTGAATCCTGTCGACTTA
>NZ_JAQCUN010000204.1:1073-1581 GCF_027685385.1 Megasphaera sp. AF13-6AC | reverse complement strand
TGCCGTTTTTACCCGTAACAGTTACCGTTTCAGCCGTCACGTCTTTGCCGAGGGCTACATCAATAACCGTATCGGCACCTGTCTTTTTAATGGACGTCTTAATATTCGTGCCGTCACCTTTAACGGTCACCTTCGAACCCAGGGCACTCGTCTGTTCACCGCCCACATTGGCATCGAAACGAAGTCCCTTGTTCGTAACTTCTTCCACCTTCGAGTCAAGTTGGCTTTTATTGACCGCATCATGACTGTCTACGGCGTTTTGGACGTTTGTGATCCGATTATTCGAGACGCTGACATTTCCGCCCGTAATAGTTACACCGTTGCCGCCTACACTCGTATTATTGTTTAAGACAATACTGGTATTGCCGTTCGATACGGATGTAATGTCCGTCAAATTCTTCGCCAAGGCAATAGAAATTTTACCGTTATCGTTAGCCGTTTGAATATTCGAATTTTTTCCGACAATGCCCAAGGTAGATCCCAAGTCCTTGTGAATAGATTGCCCGTC
>NZ_JAQCUN010000204.1:0-1063 GCF_027685385.1 Megasphaera sp. AF13-6AC | reverse complement strand
CCCGTCATTTCCGACGAAGTTCATCCCCTTGGCCGTCAGGTTGTTCGTAATGTTCGTCGTCGTATTCGTTACGGCATGATTTACCTGATCCGTCAGGTAGTCTACGTTTACGACTTCGCTTCCGTCGTTACCCGTCGCATAGGCTACATTGGTAATATGCGTGCCGCCCGTCTTATTGACGTACGTGCTGCCTGCCATGGTAACGGAGTTTTTATTCACGACGCCGTTTGAAATATCGTAGTGAACGGCGTCTTCATCGTGGCCGCCCTTTGCGGAAATACGGATTTGCCCGTTTTCCGACTTTTCGATGGTCACGTTTTCACCGTTTACAAGATTGACCTTACCCCGGCTGGGCGGTACATCTTTCCCGTTAGCCTGCAATGTCCAAATATCCGTCTTCTTCGCCAAGTCGCAGTCTTTAAAGCCGATCTCGTAATGTCTGTTTCCGTTCGCATCAATACCGCCGTTATCCTTAACGGTAATACGACTCCCCGGAACGGCGGATACGGTCGTATCCCTACCGTTTACAGTATAGGTTTTTGTTCCGTTAGCAACAGTTGATGTAACGGTCGTATTCGAACCGCCTTTCACTACGACGGCCTTCTGAGCTTCGTTATGAATAACCGTTTTGCCTTCATTGGTAATATTGGACAAGTTAATATTAGCCGACG
Source organism: Megasphaera sp. AF13-6AC (assembly GCF_027685385.1). Lineage (NCBI taxonomy): Bacteria > Bacillati > Bacillota > Negativicutes > Veillonellales > Veillonellaceae > Megasphaera > Megasphaera sp. AF13-6AC. The sequence goes on along the minus strand of NZ_JAQCUN010000204.1, from coordinate 392 downwards.
CATCGATTTTCTGACGAACCGCATCGGTTAACCCGACAGTAACCGTTCCGCTTCCTGCCTGAGTGGTCACGTACTGATTATCACCTTGAATTTTTAAAGTCTGACTATCCAATAAGACATCCGTATGACCCGTATTGGCACCCACTTTGAGGTTCACATTGCGCAATTGGGCCACATTGACAGCATCCGTATCCTTGCTGCCGGCTGCTACATGGGTAATTTGTCTCGTATGTCCTTCATTGCCGACGGAAACGGCTGCATACTCGGACCGTAAAGCAGAACCGCCAAGTCCGGCATAGCCGTTTGTCCGCCCGTCTTCCGTTTTAACATTGTAGCCCCATTCACCGCTTGTTCTGTCGGCTCTCGAGTTAGAGCCCAAAGCTACGCCGTTT
>NZ_JAQCUN010000203.1:0-1591 GCF_027685385.1 Megasphaera sp. AF13-6AC | reverse complement strand
CGTGCCTGTCACATTTACGTCAAAGAGCCTCAACCAGGACTTTACCTTCGAGATTGCTATGGAAAAGAAGGACGGCAATTGGAAGGCTGTTAAGGTCAACAACTTCAAAGACTTCCTTAAACTTGTAGAAAAGCAAAACGATAGTCAAAACAGTCAGGAACAATCGGGAAAATAGACAGGTTCCGGGAGGAGCTCTCGAAAGAGAGCTCCTTTTTGCGGCAAAGAAATCTTGTCGGTCGGATGTACATGTTACAGGTAATAGAAAACATAGTTTTGCAGGAAACGGTTACAGATTTTTAAAAATAGGGTGAGACATGAAGACCTGCATAACGACATATGATATAATTCGCATCATATACACTGTACTATATACACAGAAAGAGGTGCCGTAATGGCTACATTGATGCAAAAAGATGTTTTGTTGGAAGGCGTGTTTCAGGCTTTAGGGTATGCCCATGGGGCTAATGCGGATGAAGCGACTATTAACGAACTGCAGGAATTGAAGCAAAAACTATACAGCTCCAAGCCTGAAGATCTGAATTTTCAGGAAATAATATCGTATATCAAGGAAAATATTGAGAAATACAAGGGATAAAAGAGACACAGGCCTTATTACGGGAAAATCGTAGCGATACGGTCATGGAGTACAGGCGACATTAAAGCGGCTATAGCGAAGAAAATGCTATAGCCGCTTTAATGTATGGATCTTATTTATGTTCGTAGTAGTATCTCGTCCACATGGTGATTTCCTGTAAGGACGGGTGGGGCGTCATGGTTTCGCCGATGGTGTAAATGGACTGAGGCACGAGATTGCGGGTCAGGCCGCTTTCACGCAGTTTTTTGACTGTAGGTGAGGCGATTTCTTCGTGACGAATGACAAAAGGTTGGGGGCCGGCATTCATAAGGTTAATGAAGGGTTGGATGAGAATAGAGGCTTCATGTCCGATAATATGAGCACCCAAGAGGTGTTTCGTTTTTTTGTCGATAACGAGTTTTACGAAACCGTCGTCGGGATTGCCTTGCTCAAAGCCGAGGGCATAGCCTTTGGCTGCCGTCGAGTAATGGTTGACGGCAATATCTACATCATATCCCGCTTTTTTTGCATTTGCTTCCGTAAGGCCTACTTGAGCCGCTTCAGGATAGGTGTAGGTTACTGCCGGGACGAGATCGTATCTGGCCCAACGCCAATCCTTCGGTTCGTGATTTTCAAAGAGGTTGTGGGAAATGATTTCCGCTTCGTAGTTGGCTTTGTGGCGGAAGGGAGCTAAGCCGTTAATATCGCCGAGAGCCCAAATTCCTTCGGCCGCCGTTTCAAGAAATTCATTCGTTTCAATGTACCCACGCTTGTCAAGCGTAACATCCGTATTTTCCAAGTGCAACAGATCTGTCATCGGTTTAACGCCCGGAGCGATAAGAATTTCTTCAGCAGCAACGCTGCCTTCTTCACCTGTCGAGCGGTCTTTGAAACGGAGCACTTTGAGTCCGTCTTTTATTTCGACGGAGACCGTGTCTTTATTTAATTCTACGTCTATACCGTAATTTTTAAATTGTGTGAGTAAGAAGGCCGATACATCTTCGTCATCCTTAGGTA
>NZ_JAQCUN010000202.1:817-1640 GCF_027685385.1 Megasphaera sp. AF13-6AC | reverse complement strand
GCTGCTACAAACAGTGTGGTGAGCGGCGAACGAAACAGTACGGATTCAAGAAACAGCCTCGTCGGCGGAAATCAAAATACCATCGGTTATGGCGGGGCTAATAACACCATATCGGGATATGCCAATCGTATAAATGACGGAGTGCAGAACTCTCAAGCTATCGGTATGGGAAATACAATATCGGGAAACAATGCCTTTGTTGCGGGCACCTCGAATACGGTGTCGGGTGAAAACAGTTTTGCTTCAGGTAGGGACATAAATGTGACCGGGGGCAATGCGTTGAGTGTCGGTATGAATAATACCGTCTCCGGAAACAACTCTACGGCCTTTGGGGGACTGAATACCGCCGCCGGAGATTACAGCTTTGTAGTCGGACGAGGTTCTCGAGTTGACGGCACGGCGGCTATGGCCGTCGGTGATAACTCTCGAGCCGGAGGAAGTAACTCCTTAGCGGCCTTAGGCGGTAATACAGTCGGGAATAATTCATTTGCCGTAGGGATCGGGGCCATGGCCGTATTGGATGATTCCTATGCTATCGGTCGCGGGTCCGTAGCCAATCGGGCAGCCGGAGTGAGCGGCTATCGTGCTAACGGCCGGACAAATGCTACGTGGCAGGCTACGGGAAATGCTGTGGCCGTCGGCGATTCGGCGAGCAGTATAACACGTCAAATTACCGGCGTTGCAGCAGGATCTGACGATACGGATGCAGTAAATGTAGCGCAGCTAAAAGATGCGATTCGGAATAGTGCCGGAGAAATTCCGGACTTTGGCGGCGAAATTCAAGCAACGGCTGCTCAAAGTGCCGCTTTAAGCGCCCTGAAGA
>NZ_JAQCUN010000202.1:0-755 GCF_027685385.1 Megasphaera sp. AF13-6AC | reverse complement strand
CGGTGTCGGGTGAAAACAGTTTTGCTTCAGGTAGGGACATAAATGTGACCGGGGGCAATGCGTTGAGTGTCGGTATGAATAATACCGTCTCCGGAAACAACTCTACGGCCTTTGGGGGACTGAATACCGCCGCCGGAGATTACAGCTTTGTAGTCGGACGAGGTTCTCGAGTTGACGGCACGGCGGCTATGGCCGTCGGTGATAACTCTCGAGCCGGAGGAAGTAACTCCTTAGCGGCCTTAGGCGGTAATACAGTCGGGAATAATTCATTTGCCGTAGGGATCGGGGCCATGGCCGTATTGGATGATTCCTATGCTATCGGTCGCGGGTCCGTAGCCAATCGGGCAGCCGGAGTGAGCGGCTATCGTGCTAACGGCCGGACAAATGCTACGTGGCAGGCTACGGGAAATGCTGTGGCCGTCGGCGATTCGGCGAGCAGTATAACACGTCAAATTACCGGCGTTGCAGCAGGATCTGACGATACGGATGCAGTAAATGTAGCGCAGCTAAAAGATGCGATTCGGAATAGTGCCGGAGAAATTCCGGACTTTGGCGGCGAAATTCAAGCAACGGCTGCTCAAAGTGCCGCTTTAAGCGCCCTGAAGACCGTATCGTACGATCCGCTGGAACCGACACAAGTTATGGCCGGTTACGGCTATTATAAGAGTAACAGTGCTTTTGCCTTAGGCGTAGCACACTATCAAAGAGAATCACTTCTGTTTAATTTCGGTGCTGCTAAAGGGGCAGGAAACAAC
>NZ_JAQCUN010000201.1:0-1646 GCF_027685385.1 Megasphaera sp. AF13-6AC | reverse complement strand
CGTACCGGCGCATAGTGGTGCGTATACGGACCCGGGAACGGAAAAAACATCACGCCCTTCTTCAAGGGCAAAGTCTGCCGTAATCAACGACCCGCTCCGCACGGCCGCTTCCACTACGACTACGGCTCGAGAAAGGCCGGCGATAACACGATTGCGAGCCGGAAAATTACACCCCAAAGGCGGTGTGCCGAAAGGAAATTCGCTGCAAACGACACCGCCGGCTCCGATAATTCTCCGAAACAAGGCCGCATTTTCCGGCGGATACGTTTTATCCAGACCGGCTCCCGTTACAACCCACGTCATTCCTCCACCCGCCAAGGTACCTAAATGTGCCTGTGTGTCAATTCCTCTCGCTCCTCCGCTGATAACTGTTACACCGGCCTCAGCCAAGGTGCATGCTAACCTGTGTGCCGCACGTAACCCGTACGTATCGGCCTTCCGCGACCCCACAAGAGCCACGGTCTTTTCCGTTTGCAAGAGACGACCGCAACAATACAATACAGGCGGCGGATTCACGGTACAGCGCAGCAGCTCGGGATAAGATTCATCATTCCACGTAAGAACAACGGCTTCGTATTTTTTTAAATTTTCTTTTATCTGCTCAAATGAATACATGGTGCGCCAGCTTACCAAGGCTCGCCTGAATTTTTCAGGAAGTCTTTCATCCCTTTCCCCTTCATACCAAATCGTCATCGCCGTACCGCACTTTTCAAATAAAGCACGCAAGGTGCCCGGACCCGTTCCGGGCATAGCCGCCAGAGCCGTTAAGCATTCTCTTTCCCCTTCACGTTTTATAAGTATCCCTTCCTTCATCCTTACTGGCGCTGTACCGTATCTCTGTAAGCAGCCGCTTCCGTAATATGGCAAGCTTCAATCACATCGGAACCGGCCAAGTCGGCAATAGTTCTGGCAACCTTTATGAGTCGATCGAACCCGCGAGGATTCAATTTCAAATGTTGGAAAATCCGAGCCGCTAATTCTTTTCCTTCGCTCGTAAGCGGACATGTTTCACGAATCTCTCTGTGCCCCATCAAACCGTTACGTAAGATTCCGTACGGTTTCAGGCGCATCGCCTGAATGTGCGCTGCCGCCGTAACACGCTCCCGAATAGCCGCAGAGGATTCTTGCCGCTGCGATGAAGATAATTCACTGTATAAAGGGCGTTCAACAGTAACATGCAAGTCGATGCGATCCAATAACGGCCCTGAAATTTTACGTACATATTTTCTGATTTCTCCGGCCGAACAAGTACAAACGTGATCTTTATCATGCAAATAACCACATGGACAGGGATTCATGGCCGCAATAAGGATAAAGGATGCCGGATAGGCTAAAGAAGCCCGTGCACGCACGATTCTCACATCACCGTCTTCCAGTGGTTGGCGCAATACTTCAAGAACGGAACGAGAAAACTCGGGCAATTCGTCCAAAAAGAGAACGCCGTTATGACTTAGTGTCACCTCTCCCGGCTTAGGCACGGAACCTCCTCCTATAAGACCTGCTGCAGATACGGTGTGATGGGGACTTCTGAAGGGCCTTTCCGTAATGCGACCTGCCTTGTTCAATATACCGGCTACACTGTAAATTCTCGTAACCTCTAAAGACTCGTTTACGGTCATAGGCGGTAAAATAGTAGGCATTCGTTT
>NZ_JAQCUN010000200.1:0-1651 GCF_027685385.1 Megasphaera sp. AF13-6AC | reverse complement strand
ATTCTTTATGCCTTACGCGGACAGTGGCATTACGGTTCAGTGTGGTTGGGAGATGAAGAACGGGGGGCATTTATGGGCGTGCGAAACAGATTCATCTCCGGACATATAGAATATGAAGACCCGGATCTTCCCGATGACTTGTATAGGCGGATTTGTAAGGCATATTTAGCCCTTTGCACGCTGCCGTAAGAAGGACGGTGATATCATGTACATCATCCGATTACAAGGCGGTGACGAAACGGTACGCAAACGTCAGGAAGAGGCTTTAAACCGAGCTTTGGTCGGGCACGAGTATATTCGGGCGGAGACCCCGGAAGAGTTGCAAGACTTAACGGGGCGCTTAGCGGGGAGTGCGTGTTTGTTTGTCATAGCATTGGATGCAGGCGGTTATAATGAGGCATATAGAAAACTCGTTGCCGCATTATATAAAAACAAGACCTTGTTGGCAGGTGTTCGTGGCGGCATTCTTATTGACGGACCCGATGAATTATTTACTAAAAAGACGGCACGTGAGTTGTTATTTATAGCTAATCGTGCCGGTTGCACCTTTCCCGGTACCCCGCTTGTAGAAGGCACGGGATCATTATATAATTTTACTGTTCGCGCCCGCATCAGAAAAGTTTCCAAGAAAGAGGCCTATATACTTGCCGTTTGCGATTTGGTAGAAAAGCTGTCCGGCCCCTTACCGCAACAGCCTGAACCAACGAGGCTTCTTGTCGTGCATGCGAGCCGGCATTCTACATCAAACACCTTACTATTATGGGAAATGGTTAAAAAAAATTTGACGGCAGAGACGTGTGTAGAAGAAATCTCCCTCCTTGACGGGGAACTGATTGACTGTCGCGGGTGTGCTTACGAAATGTGTTTGCATTACGGGGAGCAGAGTGCCTGTTTTTACGGCGGGCATATGGTGGAATCCGTATATCCGGCTTTGAAACGATGCAATGCCCTTCTGCTCGTATGTCCCAATTATAATGATGCCGTGGGAGCTAATATGGCAGCCTTTTTTAATCGTCTGACGGCGTTGTTTCGTTCCGAATACGATAGTTTTGCGGCAAAGCGCGTGTATGCTATGGTTGTCTCCGGGTATAGCGGCGGGGACATTGTGGCCGAGCAAATCGCCTCAACCATGTGTCTTAACAAAAATTTCATGTTACCGCCGTATTTTGCCCTCGTTGAGACGGCACACGAACCGAAGAGCATTCTTGCGTGTGAAAAGATAGAAGAAAAGGCACGCCTAATGGCTTCTCATATAGAAGAAAAGTATAAATAGTGTTTGCAGGTACCCGTATTTGTATTATAATGTATTGGTATTAATTGTTATTAAGTAGCTATTAAGGGGTGGTACTCAATGAGATTTACAGATGACTTGAAGGCTCGCGTAAGCAAGGCACAGAAAAGAATCGTCTTGCCCGAAACTAACAGCCGTCGTGTATTGAAGGCAGCTGAACGCGTATTGGCGGACGGTTTTGCCAAAATTATCCTGATCGGTAGTGAAGAACAGATTCACAAAGATGCCGAAAAATTCCAAATTGCATTGGAAGGTGCTGAAATTATCGATCCGGCAACATATGGCCGTATGGACGAATTATGCGCTTATTTTGCAAAAAGACGTGAAAAAAAGGGCATGACACCGGAAAAAGCTCGTGAA